>JAHRXD010000065.1 GCA_019104825.1 Comamonas sp. | reverse complement strand
CAAGGTGCTGCTGATCGACGACCTGATCGCCACCGGCGGCACCATGATGGCGGGCAAAAAGCTGCTGGAAAAACTCGGCGCCACCGTCATGGAAGGCGCCGCCATCGTCGATCTGCCCGAACTGGGCGGTTCGCACCTGCTGCAAACCGTGGGCAAGCTGCCCCTGTTTACCCTGGTGGATTTTGCGGGTCACTAGGATGGCCGGACGGCTCCATGCGCCGCATGGAGGCCTGCTGTGCCGTTCTGTTTCCCCCAAGCCTGCCCCTGCCGATGCTGCGTAGCCTGAGATTCATTTTGTTCGCCCCCTTGCTGGTGGCACTGCTGGCGAGTCTGGGCATCGTCTACTGGGCGCACACCGGCGCCAGCGACTCCCTCCTGGCCCACCGCCAGATTCTGCTGATCAGCCTGGTGCCGCTGCTGGCCGTATTTGCGCTGATCTATACCGTGCTGCGCCGCACCAGCCGCGCCCTGCTGGCCATCACCCGGGGCCTGGAGCAACTGGCCAGCCACCCGGATGCCGCGCCGCAGTTGCCGCAAATCACGCATCTGAGCCGCCACGGCAGCGGTGAGATCCGCACCATGGCCCAGGCGCTACTGCAACTGAGCCACACCTACGAACGCCAGCGCCAGGCCGAGGAAAAGGCCTTTTCCCTCTCGTTCTACGACCCCCTGACCCAACTGCCCAACCGGCGGATGCTGCGCGAGCGCCTGCGCCAGTTGCCCAGCCACACCCCAGGCGGCCAGGGTGCCCTGCTGATCCTGGACGTGGACGACTTCAAATCCTTCAACGACCTGCTGGGCCACAGCACCGGGGATTACATGCTGCAGGAAATGGCCCAGCGGCTGGCGCAGCACGCGCCGTCGAACTCCCTGGCGGCCCGCACCAGCGGCAACGCCTTTGCCGTGCTGCTGTGGAACCTCAAGCGGCCCGAGGCCCAGGTGCTGGCCCTGGCCGAGAAAATCAACTTCGCCATCCAGCAGCCCCTGGCCTGGGGCGGCAAGGACTACCGCTTCACCACCAGCCTGGGCATCAGCCTGTTTGACGACCAGCTCACCAACCTGGACGAACCGCTGAAAAACGCCGAAGCGGCCATGTACGTCGCCAAAAGCCAGGGCCGGGGAAAAATCCAGTTCTACGACCCCTCCATCCAGGCCCGGCTGCAAGACCAGTTGCAGCTTGAAGAAGACCTGCGCCACGCCCTGGAGCGCCAGGAACTGCACCTGCTCTACCAAGCCCAGGCCCGGGCGGAATCGGGCCAGGCACCGCGCATCGTCGGCGCCGAAGCCCTGCTGCGCTGGCAGCATCCCACGCGCGGCCTGGTTTCGCCCGCTGTTTTCATCCCCCTGGCCGAGGCCTCCGACCTGATCCTGCCGATCGGCGCCTGGGTGCTGCAAACAGCTTGCCGCCAACTGCAAGCCTGGGCCGATGACCCGCGCACGGCCGACCTGACGCTGGCGGTCAATGTCAGCGCCAGACAGTTCCTGCAGCCCGACTTTGTCGAACAGGTGCGCCAGACGCTGGCGCACACCGGCATCCATCCCCGGCGGCTCAAGCTGGAGCTGACCGAAAGCACCGTGCTGGACAACGTGCAGGACACCATCGCCACCATGCAGGCGCTGCGCACCCTGGGCGTGCGTTTGTCCCTGGACGACTTCGGCACCGGCTACTCATCGCTTCAGTATTTGAAGCGTCTACCGCTAGATCAACTTAAGATTGACCAGGTATTCATCCGTGAAATCACGACCAGCAGCGCAGATGCAGCTATCGTAAAAACCATTGTGGCCATGGGCCACGCGCTGGACATGCAGGTCATCGCCGAAGGCGTGGAAACCGCCGAACAGCAGCAGGCCCTGCTGACCTATGGCTGCCACTATTTCCAGGGCTATCTGTTCAGCCGCCCGGTGCCGGTGGGGGATTTCGAGGCGCTGCTGGGGAGGGTTTGAGTGCGTTAGGACTGGTTGTGGCGGTGGATGAGGCATTGCGCTGTCTATGCCTCATCCTTTACCTTTGAAAAAGATTCTGAATTTTTAAAATAGAGATATAAGTAATTGATTTTTATAAATTTTTTAATGTATCTCTTTGTCGATCTCTAATTTCTCTTTGTAATTTTTCCTGTCAGTCGCCAGCAAGGAGCCGTGTCTGAGCCGGTGTTGACTATCACCTCATGGCGGCGCAGCCTGGTCAGCAGGCTGCTGATCTTGTTGTACTTCTGCTTGGCATCCAGGGCATCGCTCAACTTGTCCATGAGCAACTTGTTGATCTCGGCACGGTTTGCTTGATCAAATTTCTCCAGATAGTCGGTCAGCAGTTTGGCGTAGAACTCGTCATCTTGTGCTCGAGTGCGGATGTAATCGGCCTTGTTTGCAGTTGCCTCGGCTACGGCGGCTGATACGTGGAAGTTGGGTTTGCGCCCTTCGATCAGCCTGTTGCGTCGCAAGCGTGCTGCGGCTTCGTCCGGAATAGGCAACTTTTTCTGTACACGATCCAGCGCCAGCACATCCGCCAGCGGTAGATCAGTGTTCTGGATCAGCAGACGACTATAGG
Organism: Comamonas sp.; assembly: GCA_019104825.1. Lineage (GTDB taxonomy): Bacteria > Pseudomonadota > Gammaproteobacteria > Burkholderiales > Burkholderiaceae_C > Comamonas > Comamonas nitrativorans. Next base: position 1,085 of record JAHRXD010000065.1, on the reverse strand, counting down.
CAGGATCCACGACGCCGCCATAGATCGTCAGCTTGACGGCACCGGACTCACTAAGGTCGTAGTCCGGCAATGGGAAATAGCGTCTTGCCTGCCCCGTATAAATGGAGTGGATGCCATAGCCCATCGTATCGATCATGTTTAGTTCGACCATTGCTTGGGCCAAGGCAGGATTACGGTATCGGCGTGGGGTTTTGTCGCCCTGAATATATTCGTCGGGCTGTCCTTCGAAGAAGCTACCCTCGTTTTCGAACACCAGCCTGTCCGGCAACTCTGTCACCACCACGCGACCGTTGCGTGCGTAGTCCTGGTGGGCAAGGCAATTGTGCAGGGCCTCCAGCACGATCTTCTGGTCGTACTTGGAGACTTCGATAGGTAACAGTTCGTCTTGAGGGAGCAATCGAAGTTGGATGTTGCGAATGCGTTGGTAAAGCTGCGTCGTGTTCAGCAGAAATGGAGGGCCGAAATGCTCATAGGCTCGTTCCTGACCTTCCAACTTCCAGGTCAATTGCGCTGGATAGGGAGACAGATGGTAGGACGATTCCGCTGTGCCGAGTAATAACAGTGTGGTACGAGTGATTTGGCCGTTCTGTGTGACGCGAGCACGGTCAAGAAAAGTTGCCAGTGGCCAGCCCTCTACTTCACCGGGCTGGAAGCGATTGGCGTATTTCTGTGCAAAAGATTCACGCGCTTTGCGTATAGCAGCTTCGTCCAGGTCGTCCAGTGTGGCACCGGGAACTACTTGGGCCGTCCAATCTTGCGTGAGCGTTTGGCGACGAATTTCATCCAGCTTATCCAGCCCCAGGGAAACCAGGCTTTCGCCAGCGCGAGCGTAGTAGTGTCCCTTCCAGGCAATTGGAATGCCCTGTGGCGCAGCGGGGATCTCAAACATCAGTACGCGGCCATCGTGGTGTTCCAGTTGATGGATTTCACGGAAGGTAATACGCGGTTCCGCATTTTCGGCAATTGATGTTGCCCCCGTATTCCCGTCCCCGTCCTAGTCGCAATAAAGCGCCTGGTCCATCGCCGGTTCCTGGCGCACTTGTGCGGCCCGCTGCCTCCTGAACTCCCGAGGCGAACGCATTTTC
>JAHRXD010000043.1 GCA_019104825.1 Comamonas sp. | reverse complement strand
GCTGGATCGACGAGATCATGCATCATCTCGATCTCACCCGGCACGCCGACAAGAACACGCAGAGCCTGTCGGGCGGCATGAAGCGCCGTCTGCTGGTGGCGCAGGCGCTGGTGCACAAGCCGCCGGTGATCGTGCTCGACGAGCCGACCGCCGGGGTGGACGTGGAGCTGCGCCAGACGCTGTGGCAGTTCATCGCCCAGCTCAACAAGCAGGGCCACACCGTGCTGCTGACCACGCACTACCTGGAAGAGGCCGAGGCGCTGTGCAGCCGCGTCGCCATGCTCAAGCGCGGGCAGATCGTCACCCTTTCGCGCATGGACGACTTGCTCAAATCCGCATCCAGCACCGTGTTGCAGTTCAAGACCGACGATGCCCTGCCCGCCGATCTGGCCACGCGGGCGCGGGTGACCGGGCGCATCGTGCAGATTCCGGCCCATGACGCCGCCGATGTCGAACAGCTCCTGGCCGCACTGCGCCAGGGTGGCGTGCGCCCGCAGGAGGTGGAAATCCGCCGTGCCGATCTGGAGGACGTGTTCATCCACGTCATGCAACAGCAGCAGGGAGGCGGCCAATGACCATGCCCAAGCCAGGCGCCGGCTGGCGCACGCTGCTGTACAAGGAAGTGCAGCGCTTCTGGAAAGTGGCTTTCCAGACCATTGCCGCGCCGGTGCTGACCGCCGTGCTGTACCTGCTGGTGTTCGGCCACGTGCTGGAAGGGCGCATGGTGGTCTACGACCGCCTGAGCTACACCGCCTTCCTCATCCCCGGGCTGGTGATGATGAGCATGTTGCAGAACGCCTTTGCCAACAGCGCCTCCAGTCTGGTGCAAAGCAAGATCATGGGGTCGCTGGTGTTCCTGCTGCTCACTCCGCTGTCGCACTGGGCCTGGTTTGGCGCCTACGTGGGCGCGGCGATCCTGCGCGGGCTGCTGGTGGGCGCCGGGGTGTTTGCCATCACCCTGTTTTTTGCCATTCCGGAATTTGCCGCGCCGCTGTGGATTGCCGTGTTCGCCCTGCTGGGCTGCGCCATGATGGGCACGCTGGGGCTGATTGCCGGGCTGTGGGCGGACAAGTTCGACCAGATGGCCACTTTCCAGAACTTCCTCATCATGCCCATGACCTTTTTGTCCGGCGTGTTCTATTCCATCCACTCCCTGCCGACGTTCTGGCAGAACCTGAGCCATTTCAACCCGTTTTTCTACATGATCGACGGCTTCCGCTACGGCTTCTTCGGCCAGAGCGACGTGTCTCCCTGGTTCAGTCTGGCGATGGCGGGCACGGCCTGGCTGCTGGTGAGTGCGCTGGCGCTGCAACTGCTGTGCACAGGCTACAAAATTCGCAGCTAATACCGCTGATTAAATAACGATTTCAAGAGGTTTTAATATGAATGCTGAAGATATTCAAGCGCTGATAGCTACAGGTTTGGAGTGCGAACACATCGAAGTGGAAGGCGACGGCCGCCACTGGTTCGCCGTCATCGTCTCCAGCGCCTTCGAGGGCCAGAACCGCGTGCAGCGCCAGCGCATGGTGAACGCCACCGTCCACGCCAAGATGGTCACCGACGAGCTGCACGCCCTGTCGATGAAAACCCTCACGCCCGCCGAATGGGCCGAGCTGCAAGCCTGACATCATGGACAAACTCCTTATCCGTGGCGGCCAGAGCCTGCAGGGCGAGGTGCTGATCTCCGGCGCAAAGAACGCCGCCCTGCCGCAAATGTGCGCGGCGCTGCTGACCGGCGACCCGGTACACCTCACCAACGTGCCGCGCCTGCACGATGTGGCCACCATGCGCCGCCTGCTCGACCACATGGGCGTGGCCACCGAAACCCACGGCGAGCGCGGCGGCATGAGCTTCACCGCCCCCGACACGCTCAACCCCGAGGCGCCCTACGAGCTGGTGAAAACCATGCGGGCCTCGGTGCTGGTGCTGGGGCCGCTGCTGGCCCGCTTTGGCCGCGCCAAGGTATCGCTGCCCGGCGGCTGCGCCATCGGTTCGCGCCCGGTCGATCAGCACATCAAGGGCTTGCAGGCCATGGGCGCGGAAATCACCGTCGACCACGGCTACATGCTGGCCAGCCTGCCGCTGGGCCGCCAGCGCCTGCGCGGCGCCCGCATCAGCACCGACATGGTGACGGTGACGGGCACGGAAAACTTCCTCATGGCCGCCTGCCTGGCCGAAGGCCAGACCGTGCTGGAAAACGCCGCCATGGAGCCCGAGATCACCGACCTGGCGGAAATGCTCATCCGCATGGGCGCGAAAATCTCCGGCCACGGCACCAGCCGCATCGTCATCGACGGGGTGGAAAAACTCCACGGTTGCGAGCACCAGGTCGTGGCCGACCGGATCGAGGCCGGCACCTTTTTGTGCGCCGTGGCCGCCACCGGCGGCGAAGCCTTTCTGCGCCATGCCCGCGCCGACCACCTGGGCGCGGTGCTGGACAAGCTGCACGACGCCGGTGCCCAGGTGCTGGCTGAAGAAGGCGGCCTGCGCATCCGCAGCGAAGGGCCGCTCAAGGCGCAAAGCTTTCGCACCACCGAATACCCCGGCTTTCCCACCGACATGCAGGCGCAGTTCATGGCCCTCAATCTGGTGGCCGAAGGCAGCAGCACGGTGACCGAAACCATTTTTGAAAACCGCTTCATGCACGTCAATGAAATGCGCCGCCTGGGGGCGCAGATCAGCACCGACGGGCGCGTGGCCAGCGTCACCGGCGGGCAGCGCCTGACCGGGGCCACCGTCATGGCCACCGACCTGCGGGCCTCGGCCAGCCTGGTCATCGCCGCCCTGGTGGCCCAGGGCGAAACCACGGTGGAGCGCATCTACCACCTCGACCGGGGCTACGACCGCATGGAAGACAAGCTGCGGGCCTTGGGGGCGGACATCCAGCGCATTTCCTAACTCCATTCAGATCGCTGCCGTTATGAGCATCACCATCGCCCTGTCCAAGGGCCGCATTTACGAAGAAACCCTGCCGCTGCTGGCCGCCGCCGGCATCACCGTGGCGGAAGACCCGGAAAAATCCCGCAAGCTGATCTTCCCCACCAACCAGCCGGACGTGCGCGTCGTGCTGGTGCGGGCCTCGGACGTGCCGGTGTACGTGCAGTACGGCGGGGCCGACCTGGGCGTTTCGGGCCTGGATTCGCTTATCGAACACGGCGGCCAGGGCCTGTACCAGCCGCTGGACCTGCACATCGCCCAGTGCCGCGTCAGCGTTGCCGTGCGTGCCGGTTTTGACTACGAAGCCGCCGTGCAGCAAGGCGCCCGCCTGAAAATCGCCACCAAATACACCACCATCGCCCGCGAGTTTTTCGCCAAAAAAGGCGTTCACGTCGATATGGTCAAGCTCTACGGCAGCATGGAACTGGCGCCGCTGACCGGCATGGCGGACGCCATCGTTGATCTGGTCTCCACCGGCAGCACCCTGAAAGCCAACAACCTGGTCGAGGTCGAGCGCATCATGGACATCAGCTCGCGCCTGGTCGTGAACCAGGCGGCGCTGAAACTCAAGCAAGCCAAACTGCGCCCCATCATCGACGCCTTTGCCGGGGCCATCACCCAGGATTAACGCAGCATTCGCCAGGAAAAAATCATGAATTTGGTAGCTACTCCCGCCCGCCTGTCAACGGTTTCAAGCACTTTTGAGCAAGATTTTTCCCGGCGCCTGCACTGGTCGGCCGAACAGGACGCCGCCATCGAAGAGCGCGTTGCCGCCATCCTGGCCGACGTGCAGCAGCGCGGCGATGCCGCCGTACTGGACTACACCGCCCGCTTCGACGGCCTGCCCGCCGAAGGCATGGCGGCACTGGAGCTGACCCAGGCCGAGCTGAAAGCCGCCTACGACAGCCTGCCCGTCCCGCAGCGCGACGCCCTGACGGCCGCCGCCCAGCGCGTGCGCAGCTACCACGAGGCCCAGAAAAAGGCCAGCGGCGAAAGCTGGAGCTACCGCGACGCCGACGGCACCCTGCTGGGCCAGAAAGTCACCCCGCTGGACCGCGTGGGCATCTACGTGCCCGGCGGCAAGGCCGCCTACCCCAGCAGCGTGCTGATGAACGCCATCCCTGCCCACGTCGCCGGCGTGCCGGAAATCATCATGGTCGTGCCCACGCCCAAGGGCGAGAAAAACCCGCTGGTGCTGGCCGCCGCCTACGTCGCCGGCGTCACGCGCGGCTTCACCATCGGCGGCGCCCAGGCCGTGGCCGCACTGGCCTACGGCACGGCCACCGTGCCCAAGGTGGACAAGATCACCGGCCCCGGCAACGCCTACGTCGCCAGCGCGAAAAAGCGCGTGTTCGGGCTGGTCGGCATCGACATGATCGCCGGGCCATCCGAAATCCTGGTGCTGGCCGACGGCACCACGCCCCCGGACTGGGTGGCGATGGACTTGTTCAGCCAGGCCGAGCATGACGAACTGGCCCAGTCCATCCTGCTGTGCCCCGATGCCGACTACATCGCCGCCGTGCAGCGCGAAATCGACCGCCTGCTGCCCGAAATGCCCCGCGCCGAAATCATCGCCAAGTCCCTGAGCGACCGGGGCGCCCTCATCCATACGCGCAACATGGAAGAGGCCTGCGCCATCAGCAACCGCATCGCCCCCGAACACCTGGAAGTCTCCAGCCGCGACCCGCACCGCTGGGAGCCGTTGCTCAAACACGCCGGGGCCATCTTCCTGGGCGCCTATACCTCCGAGAGCCTGGGCGACTACTGCGCCGGCCCCAACCACGTCCTGCCCACCAGCGGCACGGCCCGTTTCAGCTCCCCGCTGGGCGTGTACGACTTCCAGAAGCGCAGCAGCCTGATCGAAGTCAGCGAACAAGGCGCCCAAACCCTGGGCCGCATCGCCAGCGTGCTGGCGCACGGCGAGGGCTTGCAGGGCCATGCTCGGGCGGCGGAAATGCGGTTGAAGTAAGCTTTCCAATCAACAAACTGGGCATCCCCCCGTTTTTTACTTATACAAATACAGCAGCGCTGCCGGGGTCTGATTTTGCGTGGAAGCGGAAACCTGCCTATCCACTGTCAGATGACTCAAAAACGCCTTCACCTCCGCCGCAAACATATTCTGCGGATGCCGCTTGTCATGGAACAAAATGAAGCGCCGCGCCCAGTTGCTATAGGCTTTTCTCGTGCAAATGCCGTAATGCTGCGTGCGCAGGTGATATGCATACGCTCCAGCAGCTTGGGCTGGTGGGCGGAGGCATCTATCGGTGTGGCTACGAAATTATTCATCTGTAAAATTTCAGGCTTGCCTAAAAGATACATCTTGATGCTTCTGCTATGTGTGGTGTAGCATAGACGGATATTATTGGACGCCGTCGCAGAGTGCGATTGTCGTCTGTTTCTAGCTGGCTGATAATAAAGTATCTTGTTGCCAATCTTGGGTTGGTATGCCCTTACAGTTACGAGGAAACCTTCACAGCCGCCAAGTTTAATTTCTCTGGTGGAGTGTATCTTTGCACTGGGAAGATCAAAGCAGTACAAGAAAAATCCAAGATTCAATATCTTGTCATTGCTGGTAAAGAGTTGAAAATTCGCGTTGGAGAATAACCACCATGAGCTGAAATTTTTTACTAGAGATAGGATTTTGGTTCGGAGAGGTTGGTTCATTTGGCCCTCGGGAAGGAAAACCAAGAAGATAAATGTTGGTTTTGACTTCGCGGAGGTGATTCTTGTTTGCTTTTTACGGCCTCCACTAAACCGCAAGAAGAGAAAGACTCCGCGACAGCGTCCAGTCCTCTATTAATAGGTGGTGGCGTAAAGACTCGACACACCATGGATAAAAAGACCACGCCAAGATATGCTAGATTTGATTGACTATTTGAGTACCGATATTAAAGCCAAGGTTGTTTGGTTTGAAAGCGCCAAGGTGGGTAGATGTCAGCTCAAGGTTCACTCATGCCGACACCACTTTGCGGCGCGGCTTAATTCAGACGTTGGCGGTCAATATTATGACTGAGCAGTTTTTGACGAAAGAGTACTTGGAGTCTTTGCGATGGAATTGCGTTGGGACGTTGTCCTCTGCAAACTCGCCTTTGGGCATAATCCTAAAGAATAGCCATGACGAATTTTGGATTGTTAGCAACGACACTCTATGCGAACTCATCTACTACCCGGAACACGGGCAAATATTGTATCGCAACGCAAAGGGCGACGATATCGGTTTCCTTCCTTTTCGTGTTAAAGCGCCTCTGAAAGCTAGGTTCCTTCAGCCATTGAATCATTGCGAAAGATTTTTTAATCATTAATTTTTTCTGCGTTATGATAGGTATTTTATACTGATGCTTGGGGATGGGCGGAGTTCCTCAGTCAAGAAATTAGCTTAAAAATTAATTAACCGAACCTGCTAAAGCACGCGGGTTATTTCTAACATTAGGAGTCATCATGATGCAGGGAAACCAGTTGATTGTAATAACTGTCGCAACTTGGGCCCTCACGGGTTGCGTATCGACTAGCCAAGTTCTAGAAATGGGAAAAGATACCTATTCTGTTTCAGCTACAGCTGATGGTTATCGTGATGCCGCTTCTGCAAGACAAAGTGCTTTTGAAGCTGGTGCGCAAAAATGTGCTGCCCTTGGTAAGAAATTTATGCTTGTCAACGAGTCTACTGCCCGAACCAGAATGGGGATTGATACTACAGTAAATGTTACTTTTCGTTGTTTAAACGAAAGCGACCCTGAATATGCAAGGCCGAATATTAGGCAATCGCCTGACGTTATTATTGAAGATCAAAGAAGACGCTGAAAACAACTATTGCCTCAGCCGTTAGTGAGTCTATGTGTTGTGAATTAAGTTGATTGATTATTATGAATAGATGTCCGCAAAATTGTTCTGGTAGTAACTCGGCAAGACAACATGAGTTGACCGAAGGTCAATTTAGAAGAGTTTCTGCCTCTGCTAAAGCAGTAGTTGCTGAGCTAAAGTGCCACGCCTATCGTTGCAGTTATTGTGGTTGCGTTTATATGAATGAGCTATCTAATACTAGGATTCTTGGTAGCCTAGATAACAGTATTTTGGGTGAGGGTTGGCACTCAAAGAACTATCCCTAAGCATTTCGCTTTTCTCAAAGGTATCCTTTTTGGACTTTTGACCTGCACCGCCTCCGTACTAAAGCAATAGAGAATAAGCCGGGCAATCAAGAGGGGAAAAGACCTAATTCAGTAGGGTGTTCCCGTTTCCATCAGATAACCCACTTTTTGCCACAAGAGAATTTTGATAAGGAATGACGACGAACAATTTCCCGTGCTGTCCAAAGTGCGATTCGACCTACACCTATGAAGACGGCAGCCAGTACGTTTGCCCCGAATGCGGCCACGAATGGGGCCGCGTTGCGCAAGAGGCTGTAGAGGAACAGCGTGTCTGGAAAGACGCCTTCGGCAACGCACTGAAAGACGGAGATTCGGTCACCGTTATCAAAGACCTCAAGGTGAAGGGTTCCTCTTCGGTGGTCAAAGTCGGAACGAAGGTCAAGAACATTCGCCTGATGGATGGCGACCACGACATCGACTGCAAGATCGACGGGTTCGGGTCGATGCAATTGAAGTCCGAGTACATCAAGAAAGCCTGATCTTCATGGCGAAAAGATTGGCCGATGTGGCGGAAAGGCCGATCTTGACCACACGCCCTTCACCCTGGCATGCCCCTTTGGCCGATTTGTCGCCTGCCTATTTCGGGCTGGTGATGGCCACGGGCATCGTCTCGCTGGGGGCGGGGATGATGGGACATCCGCTGGTGGCGCGGGGGCTGTTGTGGCTGAACTTCGGCCAGTACGCCCTGCTGTGGCTGCTGTACGGGGCGCGGGCGGTGCTGTATCCGCAGCGGTTTTTCCAGGATTTGATCGACCATCTGCGCGGGCCGGGTTTTTTCACCACAGTGGCGGCTTCGGGGATTCTGGCCAGCCAGGCGGTGGTGCAACTGGACTATCTGCCGCTGGGCGTGAGCCTGTGGGCGCTGGCGCTGCTGTTGTGGCTGGTGCTGACGTATTCCATCTTTACCGCCTTTACCGTCAAGCAGGAAAAGCCGCCGCTGGACAAGGGCATCAACGGCGCCTGGCTGCTGGCGGTGGTGGCCACGCAGTCGCTGGCGGTGAGCAGTTGCCTGCTGGCCGACCGCATCGGGCAGCCCCTGCGGCTGGAGCTGAATCTGCTGGCGCTGTCCATGTGGCTGTGGGGCGGAATGCTCTACATCTGGATGATGTCGCTGATTTTTTACCGCTACACCTTTTTCCGCTTCGCCCCCGGCGACCTGGCCCCGCCGTACTGGATCAACATGGGCGCCATGGCCATTTCCACCCTGGCCGGTTCGCTGCTGATCCAGAACGCCCCGCACGCGCCCTATCTGGCCGAGCTGCTGCCCTTCCTCAAAGGCTTCACCTTGTTTTACTGGGCCACCGGCACCTGGTGGATTCCCATGCTGTTGGTGCTGGGCATCTGGCGGCACGTCTACCGGCGTTTTCCCCTGCATTACGACCCCTTGTATTGGGGCGCGGTATTTCCGCTGGGGATGTATGCGGCCTGCACCTGGCAGTTGGACAAGGCCATGGCCTTCGGCTTTTTGCGCAGCGTGCCGCTGGCGTTCTGGTGGGTGGCGTTGACGGCCTGGGGGCTGACATTTTTCGGGATGCTGCGGCGTATTTGGCACGCATTGCGCAATTGACACGAAAATTAACACGAAAATCGTGCAACACGAATTTCGTGTAAACTGCGTGGCATGAAAAATCTGACCATCACCGTGGAAGACAGCGTGCTGGAATGGGCCCGGATCGAGGCGGCCCGCCGGGGCACCAGCGTCTCGCGCATGGTGGGGGATTTCATGGCCGAGATGCAGCAGCGTGAGGACGCCTACGAACGCGCCTATCTGGCCTGGCGCACCGACGAGCGCGGCTGGCAGGCGCAGCCTGTGCAAAAAACCGCAGCGCGTAGCGCAAACCCGCAAAGGGTTGGCGGCCAGAATGATGAGAAAGACGGGGGCGCAGCATGAACCCGGTGTTCGTCGATACCTCGGTGCTGATTGCGGCAGAGGACACGGGCGGCGGCCCGCTGTACCGGGCCTGCCTGGACTGGCTGGATGCGCTGTGGCAGCACCGCAGCGGGCGCACCGGCAACCAGGCGCTGGTGGAGTTTTACGACCAGGTGGTTGCCGCCCCCCGGCCCATGCCCCGGGGCGATGCCCGCGCGGCGCTGCGCCGCTACCAGACCTGGACGCCCTGGAAAACCGATGCCGCCACGCTGGAAACCGCCTGGGCCATCGAGGCGCGGCACGACCTGCCGTTTGGCGACTGCCTGGCCCTGGCCTGCGCCCAGCACAGCGGCTGCGAAGCCATGCTCAGCCTGCACCTGCCGCATGGCGCGGTGTATGGCGGGGTGCGGGTGTGCCACCCCTTGCACAGCACGCCGCAGGAATTTGCCGAAGGAAAGTTATGACCACAACCACTGATGCCACCGCTGCCGCCGTGCAGCGCATCCGCCCCGATGTGCGGGCCATGGCCGCCTACCACGTCCAGCCCGCCGCCGGGCTGCTGAAGATGGATGCGATGGAAAACCCCTTCACGCTGCCGCCCGCATTGCAAGCCGCGCTGGGCCAGCGCCTGGGCGCCCTGGCCATCAACCGCTACCCGGGCGAGCGCATCGGCCTGCTGCACCAGGCGCTGGCGCAGTATGTGGACGTGCCTGCGGGCTGCCAGCTGATGCTGGGCAATGGCTCGGACGAGTTGATCAGCCTGGTCAGCCTGGCCTGCGCCCAGCCGGGGGCCAAGGTGCTGGCGCCGCTGCCGGGTTTTGTCATGTACGCCATGAGTGCGCAATTGCAGGGGCTGGAGTTTGTCGGCGTCGATCTGACGGCGGACTTCGCCCTGGACGTGCCCGCCATGTGTGCCGCCATTGCTCGGCACCGCCCGGCCATCACCTATCTGGCCTATCCGAACAACCCCACCGCCACGCTGTGGGCGCAGGCCGACATGCAGGCGGTGATCGACGCCGCGGCGCAGGTGGGCGGCATCGTCGTCGTCGATGAGGCCTACCAGCCCTTTGCCAGCCGCACCTGGCTGGACGAAATGCGCCGCGCACCAGAGCGCAACGGCCATGTGCTGCTGATGCGCACCCTGAGCAAATTCGGCCTGGCCGGCGTGCGCCTGGGTTACATGCTGGGCGCGGCGGCGCTGGTGGCGGAAATCGACAAGGTGCGCCCGCCGTACAACGTCAGCGTGCTGAACAGCGAAGCCGCCCTGTTCGCGCTGGAACATGCCGAGGTGTTTGCCGCGCAGGCGCAGGAATTGTGTGCCCAGCGCAGCGTTCTGGTGGCGGCCTTGCAGGGCATGGCGGGGGTGGAGCAGGTCTGGCCCTCGGAAGCCAACATGGTGCTGCTGCGCGTGCCCGATGCCGCCCGCACCCTGGCGGCGATGAAGGCGCGGGGCGTGTTGGTGAAAAACGTCTCGGCTCTGCACCCGCTGCTGCACAACTGCCTGCGCCTGACCGTGGGCAGCACCGAAGAAAATACCCAGATGTTGGCCGCTTTACAGGAGTCCTTATGACCAGCAACGCTTTAGTCACCACCCAGCCCACCACCGCCCGGACTGCCGAAGTGCAGCGCAACACGGCGGAAACCCGCGTGCAGGTGCGCGTCAATCTGGACGGCACGGGACAGGCCCGGCTCAACTCGGGCATCGGCTTTCTCGACCACATGCTCGACCAGATCGCCCGCCACGGCCTGATCGACCTGGACGTGGAATGCGCGGGCGACCTGCACATCGACGGCCACCACACGGTGGAGGACATCGGCATCACCATCGGCCAGGCGTTTGCCCAGGCCATCGGCGACAAGAAAGGCATCCGCCGCTACGGCCACGCCTATGTGCCGCTGGACGAAGCCCTCTCCCGCGTGGTCATCGACTTCTCGGGCCGCCCCGGCCTGCACATGGACGTGAAGTTCACCGCCGGCAGCATCGGCCAGCTCGACACGCAACTGGTGTACGAGTTCTTCCAGGGCTTCGTGAACCACGCGGGCGTGACGCTGCACATCGACAACCTCAAGGGCTTCAACGCTCATCACCAGTGCGAAACCATCTTCAAGGCCTTTGCCCGTGCGCTGCGCTTTGCGCTGGAACACGACCCGCGCATGGCCGGGGTGATTCCGTCGACCAAGGGCGCTTTGTAAAAAAGAGAGCTTTTATCGCTGGTATAGATTGGTTTTCAGATAGAAAACAGTCTAAAAACCAGTATTGACCAACGCAAGCAGCTATGCAAACAATCACAAACACCGTCGCCGTCGTCGATTACGGCATGGGCAACCTGCGTTCCGTGGCCCAGGCCGTGCTGGCCGCCGCTGCCGACAGCGCCGTGCGCGTGCAGGTCACGCAAGACCCCGCCGTGGTGCGCTCGGCCAGCCGCGTCGTGCTGCCCGGCCAGGGCGCCATGCGCGACTGCATGGCGGCGCTGCGCCAAAGCGGGCTGGAAGACGCCGTGCGCGACGCGGCGGCCAGCAAGCCGCTGTTCGGCGTCTGCGTCGGAATGCAGATGCTGCTGGAACACAGCGAAGAGGGCGACACCCCCGGCCTGGGCCTGATCCCCGGCCAGGTGCGCCGCTTCGACCTGGCCGGTCAGCGCCAGGCCGACGGCAGCCGCTTCAAAGTGCCGCAAATGGGCTGGAACCAGGTGTGGCAGGCCGAGCATGGCGGGCAGCGCCATCCTCTGTGGGACGGGGTGGCGGACGGCAGCTTCTTCTACTTCGTGCATAGCTTCTACGCCCAGCCGGCGCAGGAGCGCGATTGCGCCGCCGCCACCGACTACGGCCACCGGTTTGCCAGCGCCGTGGCCCACGGCGGCATGTTCGCCACCCAGTTCCACCCGGAAAAAAGCGCTGCCCAGGGGCTGCGCCTGTACCGAAATTTTCTGCACTGGCAACCCTAAGCGCCTGTTTTCGCTCTAAGATTTCACCTTCCCTCAACCCGGCACTCTGACGCCACTTTTGCACCCTCATCACCCATGCTGCTCATTCCTGCCATCGACCTCAAAGACGGCCAATGTGTACGCCTGAAACAAGGCGATATGGACCAATCGACCATCTTCGGCGACCCCGCCGAAATGGCCCGCCGCTGGCTGGATGCCGGAGCGCGGCGCCTGCATCTGGTGGACTTGAACGGCGCGTTCGCCGGCCAGCCGAAGAATCTGGCCGCGATCAAGGCCATCCTGAAAGAAGTGGACGGCGAAATCCCCGTGCAGCTGGGCGGCGGCATCCGCGACCTGGACACGATCGAGCGCTACGTCGATCTGGGCATGGACTACATCATCATCGGCACCGCCGCCGTGAAGAACCCCGGCTTTTTGCAGGATGCGTGCAGCGCCTTTGCCGGGCACATCATCGTCGGCCTGGATGCCAAGGACGGCAAGATTGCCGTCGATGGCTGGGGCAAGCTCACCGGCCAGGAGGTCATTCCCACCGCCAAGCGCTTCGAGGACTGGGGCGTGGAATCCATCATCTACACCGACATTGGCCGCGACGGGATGCTCTCCGGCATCAACATCGACGCCACCGTGAAACTGTCGCAGGCCGTGCGCATCCCCATCATCGCTTCGGGCGGGCTGGCGGGCATGGCCGACATCGATGCGCTGTGTGCCGTGCAGGACGAGGGCATCGAAGGCGTGATCTGCGGCCGGGCGATTTATTCGGGCGACCTGGACTTCGCCGCCGCGCAGGAACGGGCGGATGCGCTGACCGAACAGGCGTAATTCCATTTCCATATCAAACGTGCACTTTGTCGGCTTCGCTTGCCGTACGCCTGTACTGTCTGCGCTTCGCCTTCGCGTTCACGCTTGATCTGGAAATGGAATAAGGCGTACCACCAATAAGAAACGGCCAGGAAATCCTGGCCGTTTTTTGTGGATGGCTGCTATTGCAGCATGAAGGTCTGGTACTCCAGCCGGTCGAGCTTGCGCGAGAGCAGCAGCAGGCCCGTGGCCAGGGTCAGCAGCGTGGCCAGCGCAAAGCCGTAGCCGTACAGGGCTGCGCCAAACCACAGGCTCAGGCCGGTCAGCACCACGTTCAGCAGTACGAACTGCACGCACAGCCACAGCACGATGCGGCGCTGGTCGAGGTAGAAAAACACGTTCAGCACCGCCATCAGCCCCACCTGCAGGCCCGCGCCGATCACCTGCACCTGCAGCAGCGGCAGGTACAGACGCGAGATGCCGATGAAGTCCAGGATGGCCGGCCCGCCGACGAAGGTGATCAGCACCGCCAGGGTCTGGATCTTGGCGATCTCGCTCAGGCCGTGGCGGATGGCGTAGACCATTTCGTCGCGCATGGCCTCGATGAACTCCAGCGAACCGCCATCGCGCACCGCGTCGTAGAACTTGTCGTAGTACTCGACGAAATCCGTCTCGATGCGCACCAGGAACACCGCCATGCCGGGGATGATCGACAGGTAGGACAGGAACACCGGCAGGTCGTAGATCAGCGAGGCCCGCAGGTGGCCGACGATGGCCTGCGAAGTGGGCGTGAAGAACCAGAACATGAACTTGTCGGCCCAGATGCCCAGGTTCCACAAAAAGCCCACCGCCACCAGCGAGGGGTAGAGCTTGCCCGCCTGCAGGAAGTCGAAGGCCACCATGCGCCGCGCCGGGTGGAATTCGCGCACGATGAGCAGCCACATCCCCGCCAGCAGCACGTAGTGGCCCAGCACGAAGCCGCCGAGCAGCCCCTCCAGCCCCCAGCGGCGCATGAGCAGGGCGCTGACCACGATCAGCCCGTAGGACAGGGCAAACAGCGCCACGATGGCCTTGTAGCGCTTCATGCCCGAGAGCAGCACCGTCAGAATCCACACGCCCGACAGCAGGATGAACCCGGCCAGCATCAGCAGGCGGTACAGCACGCCTTCGCCGGGCAGCACGAAAAACAGCGCCAGCGTGCCCAGGCCGCCCGCGCCCAGCAGCACCAGTGCCATCAGGCCGTGCAGATTGGGCAGGATGGCCTGCTTGCGCCGCTCGAACATCCGGTCGGAGACGAAGCGGGTGAACGCCAGCTGCGCCAGCCCGGTATAGATCAGGCTGCACGCCACCAGGTAGGTCACCGAGGTCTGGAACTGCGTGACCAGGGTGGCCGGCACGACCACGCTGGCGCTGAAAATGCCGATCAGCAGGATGCCGACGATGGACAGCACCCACGGCCCCGAGCCGATCACGCTGGCGTAGGTGTACGCCTGCAGCAGCCCCAGCAGGGTGTTCTTGCGCAGCATGTGGCGCAGCTCGAAACCAATCCCGGCCATGGTCTTATCCTTTCGCGGCGGGCGCCAGCGCCCCTTCGTACACCCGGCGGTAGCGGTCGAACATCAGGGTGTCGGTGTAATAGCGTTCCACCCGCGCCACGGCGGCGGTGCTGGCGGCCTGCCAGGCGGCGGGGTCGCCCAGCAGGGCCAGGGCGGCATCGGCCAGCTGCTGCGGCTGGGCGATCGGCACCACGGCGCCGGAAGCGCCCAGCGCCTGGTCTTCGGCATCCAGCCCGTACACCAGCTGGCGGCACGAGCCGACATCGGTGCTGACCGCCGGCACCCCGGCGGCGTAGCCTTCCAGCAGCACCAGGGGCAGGGCCTCGCTGATCGAGGACAGCACCACCAGGCCGATTTGCGGCATCAGGTCTTCCACCTTCTGCATCCCCAGAAAACGCACCTGCTCGTCCAGGCCCAGGCTGCGCACCAGGTTGCGGCATTCCTGGGCGTAGGCCGGGTCTTCATCCTGCGGCCCGGCAATCCAGCCCTGGGCCTGGGGGTGCTGGTTGACCACCCGGCGCATGGCGCGGATGAAGGTCTTGATGTCCTTGATCGGCACCACCCGGCCAATCAGGCACAGCACCGGCGGCGGGCTGGCCGGACGCTGGCTGCGCAGCGGCGCAAAGCGGGCCAGGGCAATGCCGTTGGGGATGTTCATGGTGCGTTCGGCCTGGGCACCGTCCTGAATCTGGCGCAGGCGGTTGGCCTCGTACAGCGCAATGATCGGGTCGGCCCGGCGGTAGCAGTAGCGGCCCAGCCATTCGAAGAAGGCAATCCACAACTGGCGGAAGTAGGACAGCTCCGACGGGTCGCGCTGGAAAATGTTGCGGTTGTCGTGAATCCATTCGCTTTTGAACAGGTCGATCTTGCGCTCCTTGGTGTAGATGCCATGCTCGGACAGCACCAGGGGAATGCCACGGGTCTGCGCCAGCAGGCCGCCCAGAAAGCCCGCGTACCCGGTCGAGGCGCAATGCACCGCCCGCACCGTCAGCAGCGCCCGGGCCACCCGGGCCAGGGTCCACAGGGGTTGCAGCATGATGCGCACCGTCCAGAAAAAATCCACGAACGAGGGGTCGGCACAGTGGTCGCGGTAGATCTGGCACAGGAGGTCCCAGGACTGGCGGCTGTAGAGGAAATCCTCCAGGGCAATCGCCCCGCCGGGCTGCAACTGGGCAGCCACGGCCTCGAATGCCGCCATCGCCTGCGGCGCCTGGGGGCCGCCAGCGGCCAGGGCGGCCAGAAAGTCCCTGATCAGGGCCGTGCCCTGCGGGTTACCCGGGCGCTGCGTGGGCTGCAGCTGCGTGCTGCGCTGTACGTCTTCGTACAGGAAGTGCTCCTCGAAATGCACCACGTTGTCCGGGAGGGGGTAGCGGAATGCGCCGTAATCCTGGCGCTTGCTGCCCAGGAAGACGATGGCAAAGCGGTACTGCGGGTAGGCGCGGACGATCTGGTTGATCCAGTTGGAGACGCCCCCGCTCACGTAGGGAAAGGTGCCTTCCAGCAACAAGGCGATGTCGGCGTCGCCGGCCTTGGGGTGTTCCATCAGCGGCCCTTCCAGTAATTGATGACCGGGCGCAGGCGCGGCAGTGCGCCCCATTGGTCCAATGCGCTCATGAGCGCCTGGGTGCGCGGGAAATCGCGCTGCTCGAAGCACAGCTCGGCCTCGTAGGGCAGCACGCGCGTGGCCGGCAGCCCCAGGGCGCGGGCATGGGCGTAAGCCGCCTGGGCCTCGGCACTGTGCCCCTGGGCGTGCAGCAGGCGGCCCTTGCGCAGCACCAGGGCGGCGTTGTCGGGCTGACGGGCCAGGACGTACTCGCAGTAGTGCAGCGCCTGGGCGCAGGCGTGGTCCCGCAAGTCGCCCTGCACCAGCGCCTGGTACACCAGCTCCCAGTACAGGTCGGCGAGCTGGCGGGCGCTGTCCATGCTCTGCACCTCGTCGCCTGCCGCCTGGGCGCCGTGCCAGGTCTGCAGCTCCTGGTCGATGGCGTGGTTGATGCGCTTTTCCAGGTTGTCCAGCATGCCGTAGGCCAGCAGGCGCAGGTCTTCGCTGGCATCGCCCATTGCCGTGCGCAGCAGCGGGGTGGCCGTGCGCCCGCCGACGTATTGCAGCGCCGACATGGCCCGCATCCGCGCGTGCAGGGGCGCCTTGGTATTGGTCAGGAAGGAGCGCATGCCGATGTGCCGAAAGCTGTTGCGCCGCTTTTCGTGCTGGTCGAACTCGGGGGATTCCAGCGTTTCGAAATCGTCGCGGGGGCGGGGCTTGCGGTACAGCGTCAGAAAGACGAAGGCCGCCACGACCCCGACGAAGCCCGCTACGGGAATGGCGTAACTGCACGCCATGATCAGGAGCAGCGTCCAGCCCGGCCGCCCCTGGCGCTGGCGCAACAGGGGCAGCAGCGTCAGCGACAGCAAGACGCAGGCCAGGGTGTGCAGCAGCAGATACCCGGCCAGGGCCGTATCGGAGCGCTCGTACAACAGGGCCACGGTCGTCCAGGCGCTGACCTCCATCCCCAATGCGGCCAGGCCGAGTTTCAGGTTAAGCATGGGCAATGCCGTGGATGCGGGCCACGGTAGTTTCGGGGGCGCTGCTGCTGAGCGCGATGACGTGGGGAAAAATGCCGGCATCGGCCAGCGAGGCATGGCCTTGCTGCGCGGCCCAGCCCTGCAGGCGGGCGATGTAGCCTTCGGCGGTGGCATGGTCGCCCAGCGGCATCAGCACGGCCAGGGTGGTGCGCTGCGGCGCTTCGAGGCACCAGATTTCATCCATTTCGCGTTTCAGGCGCTGAATCTGCTGGGGCAGGTCGAGCGCGATGGCCCGCTCCAGGCACTCCAGCACCACCACGATGCTGGGCACCTGGGTCTGCCGGTGGATGTGCCCGAGCCTTTGCAGCTCGAAGGCGAACGTCGGTGGGCAGTCGGGGAACTGCGCCACGATGGGCGCGGCCAGGGCGTGCATGGACAGGCCGTCGGTGTAGTAGCCCAGCAGCAGGTTGAGGGTCTGCAGGTTTTCCTCCTGCAGGGCGAAGAAGGGCATGTCCTCGACCACCAGCAGGCCGTACAGGGAACCGGCCAGGTCCCGCAGGGGCGCGGCCACCAGGTAGCGGGATGTCTGCTGGCTGGCCAGCGCCTGGCTGACGTGGCAGAGCTTGTGGCAGCCCAGTGCCTGGACGACCAGGGGATCGGCGGCGTCCAGGTCGCCGACGCCGCCCAGGCTGGCCAGGGCCGATGTGCCCGGCCTGTCGTCGGCGAGCGGGTACAGCGCTGCCGCCTCCAGCTGGCAGTATTGGGCCAGCAGGCGCAGCAGCACGTCGGGGGCGTGCGGATTGTTGCCTTGCCCGGCATCGCGCAGGGCCAGCAGCGCATCGCGCATCGACATGGGGCGGCCGATCAGCTCCTGCTCCAGCCGGTCGTGCGACAGGCGCAGCAGGTAGTGCTGGCGCACCAGGTGTTCCAGCCGCTGGTCGAGGTAGGCCTGCAGGGTTTCGGCCCGCCGGGTGCGGGTGTGCCACAGGCTGGCGAACTCGCCGACCAGCATGACCAGTACCAGGCCGCCGAGAAAATACATTTTCGGAAACTGGTCGTAGTGCCCGCTGTTCAGCGCCAGCCAACCGGCCAGCAGCACCAGCGCGGCGCCCAGGCCCGGCAGCGGGCCGTAGCGCAGGGCCAGGATGACGGGCGCCAGCCAGGGCCAGGGAAAGCCGGCCCCCTGGGTCTGCAGGGGGTCTTGCGGCGCCCAGAGCAGGCCCAGGGCCAGGGCCGCAGCGGGCAGGAGCAGCGTCTCCAGCAGGACGATGGCCGGGTGCGGGTGGTAGGGGGCCAGCTTGCCCAGCAGGTTCGCCGGGACGTGCAGCCCCCGGGGCGCGGCAGCGTCCTGGCGGTGGTGAATTTCACGGCGTGCGGTCGCCGTTTCGGAGCTTGTCATGGCGCGGACGTTTTACCGGGCCTGGGCCAGACCGGTACGCAGCAGCTTGCGGATGAGCTGCTGGGCGACGGCGGACAGGGCCTCGCGGCTCCAGCCGCTCTTGCCGCCCGTGCCGCTCCACAGCAGTTCGCCGGTTTGCACGTCGATGATCTGCAGGGTCACGCCCGCAGCCGGCTCGCCATCCACGCCGACCTTGTAGCGCCATTCATCGACGGCGCCCGCCAGGGCGTAGCGGATGCGGTTGTCCCTGGCCCAGGCCAGGGCGTCTTCCTGGCGGCTGTTGTCGGCGGCGCTGAACAGGGCTTCCTGCACGGCGGCATCCGGGGCGCGGCGCACGCTGCCGACGCCCTGGGCGTGCAGCACGGCGGCGGCGATGGCTTCGGCACGGCTGCCGGCCAAGGGGGTTTCGGTGTGGTTGGCAAAGGGCAGAACCACCCAGCTCGATTGCGCCTGCAATTGCGGGGCAGGGCCGCGGTCCAGGGTGGAACAGGCCGAGAGCAGCAAGGCCGCCGCAGTAGCCAGGGTCAGGCCGAGACGGCGCAGCAAGGAAGAGCAGTACAGCATGGTGAAGCTTTCTGGAAGTGAAAATTAAAAATGCAGGCGGTAGGACAAAGACAGGTTGCGCGTCGGTCGATTGGTGCTGCTGGCGGAATCGGCCCCGGACTTGTCCATGCCCCAGCTCAGGCTCAGATGGTCAGGCCCCAGCACATTGCCCGCCAGCCCCAGGCGCAGGCCGTAACCGGCGCCCAACTGGCTGTGCCGGGTGAGGCTGACCATGGCATACGGACGCACGGCGCGGGTGTAATCCTCTTCAAAGCGCATATTGACGGCCGCCTGCAGGCCGTAGAACTGGAAGTTCTCCGGCAGGTAGAACCCGGGGGCGGTCGCTGCGTCGGCTCCTGGCGGCAGGATGCGCTCGGCCGCTCGCAGTCCCTGGCGGCCCAGGGTGGCCGGGTCGCGGCGGCGGTAGCTGTGGGTCGACCAGAACGCGCCCAGGTCTACCGTGGGGGCGTCCTGGCGGTAGGTGTGGGTGTATTCCAGCGTGGTGTGGTGGCCGCTGCCGACCCGGGCGCCGGTTTGCAGGTAGTAGCGCTCCTGCGCGTGGGTCAGGGCCAGGCGGTCCAGGCGGCTGAGCTGGTAGCGCAGGCTCAGGCTGGCCATGTCCTTCATCCCCACCAGGCGCAGCGGCAGGCTTTCTGTCGTCGCCAGTTGCCGGCCCAGCTCGGCGTACCAGCGCAGGCGGTTGTCGATGCGCTGGTCGTGGGTGAGCAGCACCGGCGTGGTGTCGGCATAGCCCTGGCGCCGGCCTGCACTCAGTTGCGTCAGGCCGTCGGGGTGCTGCCAGGTGGCCAGCAGGGAAAAGATTTTTTCTTCCGGCAAGGTGTCGGCCAAGCCGTCGGCAATGTTCATGCGCCGCACGCTGGCAAAGCCGATGTCCAGGGCCAGGCGCGGCGAGAGGGCCCAGTGCCATCGGGCCGACGCGGTGGCCTCGTCCATGTCCCCGAGCTGTTCGGTGCTGCCGCGCAGGGCGATGTGGTCGCTGAAGGCCAGCAGGTTGTCCGTCAGCTGCAGGTGCAGCGGGTCGTCGTCGGTCTGCCGGTCTTGGGTTTCAAAGGCCGCGGTCTGGGCGCGGCGCAGGTCGCCGATGGTGGCGGCTGCATTCACCCGGTCGTAGCGCGGCAGGCGCTGGTCGAAGGTTTCCAGCAACTGGCCGGTGGCGGCCCTGTCGTCTTCGGCCAGGGCCAGGGTGATGTCGGCCCACAGCGGGCGGTTGCTGCGCAGGCTGTGGCTGCGGGCGTACTGGTGGTAGAGGAAGCGGCGTTCGGCGGCGTATTCGGCAGCGTCCTGCAGCCAGCCGATGGCGGTTTCTGCGGCAGCGTTGGAGTAGTTGCCCTGTGCGTCCCGGTCCAGGCGCAGCAGCTCGCGCAGCACGTCCAGCGCGGGATCGCCGGGCTGCTGGGTCAGGTTCAGCCGGGCGCGGGCGATGCGCTGCACGGTATCCACCCCTTCCTGGGTCAGCCACTGCGCACGGGCCTGGGCGCGGCTCAGGCGCCGGCCCGCGCTTCCCTGGCTGGCCTGCTGCCACTGCCGGGCCAGCAGGTCGCGGCGCAGCCGCCAGGCCTGATCGCCCTGCTGGTTCTCGCCCAGCGCATCGGCGTAGTTCATCAGCCACAGGAAATCGTTGCGATGGGCTTCGGCCTGCGGGGTCAGGTAGCGCTGCAGCGCCACCTGGGGCTGGGACAGCGCCTGGTAGGCGGCGGCCAGGCTGTCGTGCATGGCTTCCGATTGGCTCCAGCGCGATTCGTACTGTGTGAGCAGGCGCTGCAGGGCCACGGCGTCGTTGCTGTCGATGAACAGCCACAGCAGCGCCTGGCGCATGGCGTCGGAGTCGGGGGCCAGGGCAAAACCGGCTTCGTAGTACTTGCGGGCCAGTTCCAGGCGGCCAAAGTTCTGGTGGTAGGAGCCCAGCAGACGCAAAAACTCGGGCGATTCCTGCAAGGCCTGCCAGTGCTGCGGCTGTGCCCGTAGCTGGGTCAGGCTCTGGGTCATCAGGGGCCACTGGTTGCGGTTGCTCCAGATCGTCCAGGCCTGCAGCAGGTGGCGCGGTTCGTGAAAACGTTCCCAGGCCTGCCGGGCGGCTTCGGCAGCCTGCTGAGGTTGAGGGGCCAGCAGCAGGCGGATGAGACCGTCGAAGTCGGCCAGCTCGGCCTCGGGCGTGGCGACCAGCTGGCGGTAGGCGTCCACGGCCAGGGACTGGTGGTCGCGGCTTTCGGCCACGGCGCCGGTGACGCGCCAGAGGGTGGCGGCTGCTTCGGATTCCTGCGGGGGCGGCAGGGCATAGGCCGCTTCCAGCCAGGCCAGACCCAGGTCGGGCTGTCCCTGCTTGAGCGCCAGCAGCGCCGCCTGCATGGCCCGCTGGGCGTCGAGCTGCTGCGGGTCGGCCAGCAGCCGCTGCCAGGTGGCCAGGGCCAGTTCGGGCTGGCCGGCGCGTTCGGCCAGCTGGGCCAGCAGCTCCAGGGTGTCGGCGGTGGGGGCGTGGCGTTGCAGGAAGGCGATGGCCGCCTGGGGTTCGCCCGCCCGCTCCTGCGTGGCGACGAAGGCGTGCAGCAGGGCGCGGTCGCCCGGGCGCGATTGCAGGGCGTGGCCCAGGGCTTCGGCCAGGGCCGCGTCGTCGAACAGGCCCGGGGCCAGGCGCAGCACGGCCTGCCAGGCGGCATCGCTGCCGGTGCGGCGGGCCAGTACCAGCCAGTGTTGCAGCGCCTGGGGCTGGCGGCCCGTCCATTCCGAGGTTTGTGCCAGGCGCTCGCGCCAGTCCATGGCCTCGGGCCGGTGCTGCACGGCGGCGTTGGCCAGCAGCCAGGCATCCTGCAGATTGCCGTTTTCCAGAAACACCTGGTAGCCCAGCAGGTAGGTCTTTTCGTCGAACCGCGGCAGCGCGGGCGTGTCGGCGACGCGCAGCGCCGGGGAGCGCAGCCACCGGGCGCCATCGTCATAGGCGGGGGATGCCATGATTTCAGAAGCTGGTTGCGCTGATGAAATCAGGTGTTTTACATGGATTTGTCCTTGAAATCCTTGTTTTTCAAGCGCCAGAAGCTCCTGTTTTTGAACCATGCCGGAGAGCGATTGCTGCAGCAGCTGGCGCACGTATTTTTCCGCCACGTCCGGCCGGCCTGCGGCCCGCGCCAGATTGACCAGCAGGGTGAGCACCTCGGGGTCGCTGGCCCAGGGGCCGGCTTCGGTTTCGGCCAGCGCCAGGGCAGCGGCCATCTGGTTGCCCGATTGCAGGGTGCGTACGGCGTCGATGTACAGCGCCTTGGCCTCCTGGGCGGAGGGGCTGGCGGTGCTGGCCTGCAGGTACAGCTGGGCGCTGCCGTGGTAGTCGCCCCGGGCCAGGGCTTCCTGGGCGGCGGTGCGGTAGAACTGGGCGGCGGCCTGCGGGTCATCAGGAATCAGCGTGGTGAACAGGGCCAGCGCCAGCGTGCTTTCCTGGAACTGGCTGGCCCAGGTGGCCAGGCGCAGGGTCTGCGATGGCGGCCAGGGGATTTGCGCCAGTTCCTGAATCTGTTGGCGGATGGCCTGGCTTTGTGCCAGGCGCTGGTCGGCGCTGGCGGGCAGGTGGTTGTATTCGTACAGCGCCAGCTCCCACTGCGTCCACAGGGCTTGGCGGTGCAGCTCGGGGTCGCTGGACGCCAGGGCCGGTGCCAGGGTGTGGCGGGCATGGGTGACTTCGCCGTGGGCGATCTGGCGCTGCGCCAGCAGCAGGCGCAGGTGCGGATTGTCCGGGTCGCTGTGCAGGAGGTTGCTCAGGTAGGCATTGGTCAGTTCGGACTCGGCCAGTCCGGCCAGGCGTTTTTCCAGATCCTGGCGCGGATAGATCAGCCATAGCGCCAGGCACACCATGGCGGCCATGGCCAGCACGAGCCAGTCCGGCGCAAGGACGGGGCGCTCAGTGGCCTGGGCAGAGGATGTCGATCTGAGCGGCAGCATGGGCAAGTTGGAAAGTATGTGTGTTCGCACTGCGCCGCTGTGCGGCGATGGGACGCTGGTCGGCACGCACCTGGCAGCCCTGGACGTTGGCCAGGGTGATGACCAGGGGCACATGGCCCTGGAACGTGGCCGTGAAGCCCTGGTCGGTGCGCTGCCATGCGGCCAGGCGCCCGTTGGCTTCGTACAGGTAGGGGGCGTCGCCTGCCACCGCTGCGGTCTGCAGCCGGGCCGAGGCGCCGGTCATGTGAACATAGGGCGCTTCCTCTCCCGGGCGCCAGCCGGCAATGGCCTGGCTGGCCTGCACGTCAGGCACGCCCAGCGCGGCGGGCAGGCGCACGGTGCGCAAGCGCCCGGGGCTGCTCAGGCGCCAGCCGGTGCCGTCGCGGGCGATGGCGAAGTCGTAGAAATCCTGCACTTTCTGCGCAAACTCATAGGCATGAACCGGGTGCAGCGGCTGGCGCAGCGCCCAGTCGTAAGCCTTGTGGACGGCCTTGAGCGAGGCCGGTTTGGACGCGGAATAGCTGTGGTAGTAAATGCCCACCGGCTTGATGCGCCGGGGCTTGTCGGTCATTTCAAAAGTTTCGATCACCCGCTCGAAGCCATAGAACGGCCCGGTCCACAGGTTGGTGTAGATGTTCTCGTTGGTCGCCGGGGCGTAGACCTGCAGGTAGGGGCCTTTGCGCAGGCCCAGGGCACCAATGGCCGTGAGGCTGGGGTCGAGCTTGCTGATGAAGGTATCGCCGCCGTTGAGGTTGAGCAGCCCCGCGCGGGCGGTGATAGCCAGGGCGGCCTCGCCCGGCGCCGTGTCGCCCGACCATTGCAGCAGCTTGACCGGCTTGTCCGGGGGCGCCAGGCGGGTGTTGATGTATTCGGTGGAGCCGACGATCTCGCGCTCCAGGTCCATGGTGTAGCCCGGCACGTCCAGGGTCAGGGCCGCTTCGCTGTCCTCCAGGAACAGGCCGTGGCGGCGCGAGGTGTCCCACAAGAAGGGGTGGGAGTAGGTATGGCTGCCGACTTCCATGTGGGGCAGCTTGAAAATCTCGCGGGCAATGGCTTCCAGCCGGGGCGTCAGCTCCGGTGTCATCTCGTGGGCTTCGAACTCCACGATGGACATGGTTTGCGGGATGCTGTACTTGCGGAAAACCTGGTCGAGCAGCACCTGGGCCGTGAGCGGGCTGCCCGGAAATTCCGCACGGGTGTTGTAGGCGTCGCCGTCCACGTGGACGGTCAGCAGGCGCCGGCCGTTTTCCGTCGTGGTATCGGGAATCGGCAGCACGGGCAGGCGCAGGCTTGCCTGCAGGAAGGCGAAGGGATCGACGATCCAGCGGGCCGCCTCGGTGCTGGGGATTTCGGTCAGCACGTTGGGGTCGAGGATGAAGCCGCCCCACGGCGTGATGGCTCCGCCGACCAGGGTGCGCCCCTGGGTATCGCGCAGCGCCAGCAGCGGGGTCGATTGCGCCAGCAGGGCCGGGCTGAGCTGCTCCAGGTCGGTTTGTGCGCCCGGCAGGGGCGGTTGCGCCTCCAGGCCCAGCATCGGGTGTTGGTTCAACAGCGTCAGCGTGGTGGTTGCCGTCGCGGGATCTGCTGGCGTGACTTGCAGGCCCAGTTTGCGGGCAAACGCCGCACCGGGTTCCTTGCCCCAGGTGCCGACGATGGCCAGGGGCAGGCCCAGGTCCATGCGCTGGGCAAGCCACTGCTCGACCATGCGCCCCCGGCTGCCCGGATAAAAGCCGGAAAACCAGGTGATCACCCCGGCGTAGCGGTCGGGGTAGACGGCGCTGGGCAGCGGCTGATTGACATCGGCATAGTCCACCACATAGCCCAGGTGGTTCAGCGGCATTTGCAGATACCGGTGGGCATTGCTGTAGCGCAGCGAAGGCGACTCGTCGGCGTTGTACAGCACCAGCACCCGGCGGGCCACCGGCTCGATGCTGCCGATGCCGACGCTGGACAGGTCGCTGTCGGTGACCCAGGGGATGAAGCCGTCGGCGGCGATTTTCTCGGCAGTGCGGCGGGCCAGTGCGCGGTCGTGCGGCGGGGCGTAGTCGATCACCAGCACCGGCAGGTGGTCGCGCTCCTGCACGGTGCGCAGTTGCTCCAGCAGCCAGGTGCGGTCTGCTTCGGAGACTTCTTCATAGCGCTGCGTGTGCGCGTTCCAGGCACGGTACAGCGATTCGGCTGCCACCATCTGCACCTTGCCCGGCAGTCGGGGCAGCAGGTCGAAGCCCCGGTTGAAAATCAGCTGGATGCCCGGAAAGCGTGTATGCAGGGTTTCGATGACGCGCACCAGTCCCTGCTGCTGGGCCTGTTCGTCAAAATCCTGGGCCAGGCGGTACGAATCGAGCGTGTCCAGGAAGAAGCCCCGGTAGCCCTGTTGCCACAGGGGCGCGATCACGGTGTCGGCGAAAAAATCCGGCCACTGGGCGGTGGTCTGGTCGATCACGTCCGATTGCCAGTCGGCATTGCGGGCCAGCTTCCACTGGGCTGGGATCTTGTCGTAATACGCCCGCGTGGGGTGGACTTCGGTCACCGACGCATAGGCGTAGACCTGGGTCGCGGGCAGCCTGGGCGCCGCCGCGTGGTCGGGATCGACGACCAGAATGTCAAAATTCCCGAATTCACTCAGGGCGATGTCGCTGCCGTAATACAGTGCCACGGCGGGCGCCGGTTGTGCCCAGGCACCCCCGGCCAGCAGCGTGCAGGCCAGGACGAGGTGGCGCAAAACGCTGCCCAGGAAAGCAGTGTGACGGTACAGGAAACAGGTAGGCATAAAGGCGCAAAAAAATGTACAAAGTATGTTACGTTATAGCTTTTTTGCATTCAATTTGATTTGACAATAGTTTGCAAAGTCCTGCGATGGGGTAGGAAGATAAGGAATCTTGATGATTTTGGTAACAGGCGGCGCGGGCTATATCGGCTCGCACATGGGCGTGGCGCTGGCCCAGGCGGGGCAGCCGTATCTGGTGCTGGACAATTTCAGCAACAGCCAGCCTTCGGTGCTGGAACGCATCGGGCAGATCACCGGGCAGGCGCCGCAGTGCATCGAAGGCGACGTGCGCGATGCCGCCTTGCTGGCCGACATCTTTGCCCGCTACCCGATCGAGGCCGTGATTCACTTTGCCGCGCTCAAGGCCGTGGGCGAATCGGTGGCGCAGCCGCTGCGCTATTACGAAAACAATGTCGCCGGGACGGTGACGCTGCTGCAAGCCATGCAGGCGGCCAATGTGCGTACGCTGGTGTTTTCCTCCTCGGCCACGGTGTACGGCGACCCGGCCAGCCTGCCGATTCGCGAGGATTTCCCACTTTCGGCCACCAATCCCTACGGCTGGAGCAAGCTGATGATGGAGCAGGTGCTGGCCGACGTGGACGCCGCCGAGCCCGGCCAGTGGCGCATCGCCCGGCTGCGCTATTTCAACCCCGTCGGGGCGCACGAAAGCGGCCTGATCGGCGAAGACCCGCAGGGCATCCCGAACAACCTGATGCCCTTCGTGGCCCAGGTGGCCGAAGGGCGGCGCGAGTTTCTGAGCGTCTTCGGCGGCGACTACCCCACCCGGGACGGCACGGGCGAGCGCGACTACATCCACGTCTGCGATCTGGCCGACGGGCACCTGGCCGCGCTGCGCTATTTGCGCCAGCACCCCGGCCTGCTGACGGTGAACCTGGGCACCGGCCAGCCCACGTCGGTGCTGGAGATGGTGCGCGGCTTCGAGCAGGCCAGTGGCCGCCCCGTGCCCTACCGCATGATGCCGCGCCGCCCCGGCGACGTGGCCGCCTGCTGGGCCGACCCCGGTCTGGCGCAGCAACTGCTGGGCTGGCGGGCGCAACGCGACATTGCCGCCATGTGCCGGGACGCCTGGCGCTGGCAAGATGGGGTGGCCCGCCAATTGCACCGGGCGTAAGCATCTGCTGCGCCGCCCAGCCGTGGTATCTTTTCCCGTTTTTTTACTGCACTGCCCATGCTTGCCAAACGCATCATTCCCTGCCTGGACGTGACCGGTGGTCGCGTGGTCAAAGGCGTCAATTTCGTCGAACTGCGCGATGCCGGCGACCCGGTGGAAATCGCCGCCCGCTACAACGAGCAGGGCGCCGACGAGCTGACCTTTCTGGACATCACCGCCACCAGCGACGGGCGTGACCTGATCCTGCCCATCATCGAGGCCGTGGCCAGCCAAGTATTCATCCCGCTGACCGTCGGCGGCGGCGTGCGCACCGTGGACGACGTGCGCCGCCTGCTCAACGCCGGGGCGGACAAGACCAGCTTCAACTCCGCCGCCATCAGCAACCCGCAGGTGATCAGCGAAGCCTCGGCCAAATACGGCGCCCAGTGCATCGTGGTGGCCATCGACGCCAAGCGCCGCACGCCCGAGGACGCGCAGCGCATCGGCGCCAACGGCCAGCCCGTGGGCGACGGCTGGGACGTGTACAGCCACGGCGGGCGCAAGAACACCGGGCTGGACGCCGTGCGCTGGGCCGTGGAAATGGCCGAGCGCGGCGCGGGCGAAATCCTGCTGACCAGCATGGACCGCGACGGTACGAAAAGCGGCTTCGACCTGCTGCTGACCCGCGCCGTCAGCGACGCCGTGGGCGTGCCGGTGATCGCCTCGGGCGGCGTCGGCAACTTGCAGCATCTGGCCGACGGCGTGACCCAGGGCGGCGCCGATGCCGTGCTGGCCGCCAGCATCTTTCACTACGGCGAATACACCGTGCGCCAGGCCAAGGAATACCTGCGCGAGCGCGGCATTGCCGTGCGTTTGTAAAAAAAGAGCTTCTACTGCTGATGAATAAACGATTTCAGATACATTCAATGCTGAAATCCAACAAATACCAGCGGTAACAGCTATTGAATAAAGAGTTTATGCCATGGACTGGTTAGAGCAACTGCGCTGGGACGAAAAGGGGCTGATCCCCGTCATCGCCCAGGAAAAGGACACGGGCGACGTGCTGATGTTCGCCTGGATGAACCGCGAAGCCCTGCAGAAAACCGCCGAACTGGGCCGCGCCGTGTATTTCAGCCGTTCGCGCGGCAAGCTGTGGTTCAAGGGCGAAGAATCGGGCCACGTGCAGACGGTGCATGAAATCCGCGTCGATTGCGACCAGGACGTGGTGCTGCTCACCATCACCCAGACCGGGCACGAACCCGGCATCGCCTGCCACACGGGGCGCCACTCCTGTTTTTTCAGCGTGCTGCGCGATGGCCGGTGGCAGGCCGTGGAGCCGGTCTTGAAAGACCCGGCCAACATCTACAAGTAAATCTCTATGCAAAGTGACGATACCCTGGCCCGCCTGGGCGCGGTGCTGGAAAGCCGCAAACCCGCCAACGGCGGCAACCCCGAAACCAGCTACGTGGCCCGCCTGCTGGCCAGGGGGCCGGACAGTTTCCTGAAAAAAATCGGCGAGGAAGCGACCGAAGTGGTTATGGCCTGCAAGGATGCCGACCATGGCGGCGACAAGGCGGCGGTACTGTACGAAGTGGCCGACCTGTGGTTTCACAGCATGGTGGCGCTGGCGCACTACGGCCTGACGCCCGAACAGGTGGTGGCCGAACTGGCGCGGCGCGAGGGCCTGAGCGGCCTGGAAGAAAAAGCCCGGCGCAATACACCGTAAGGAAGAACGCATGAACCAAGACAAGGACATCTGGGTGCAGGTCGGCGGCGGTGCCAAGACCGAGCAGCAAATCGCCAGCCTGCGCCAGCTCACCCTCATCCTCTACATCCTGTACGCCTCGTGCTGGGTGCTGGGCGGGGTGCCGGCCATCGTGGCCATCGTCATCAACTACATCAAGCGCGAGGACGCAGCGGGCACCCTGTACGAAAGCCATTTCGCCTGGCAGATGCGCACCTTCTGGTGGGGGCTGGCCTGGGCCGTGGTCGGGACGATCACGGCCCTGATCGGCGTGGGATTCATTATTCTGGCCGTGCTGGTGATCTGGCTGATCTACCGCATGGTGAAAGGACTGCTGTTCTGGAATGACCACAAACCCATGCCCCTCTGAGGTGCGCCACCTCAACCTCGCCCTGCAGGGCGGCGGCTCGCACGGCGCGTTCACCTGGGGCGTGCTGGACGCCCTGCTGGAAGACGGACGCATCGAATTTCCCGGCATCAGCGGCACCAGCGCCGGGGCCATGAACGCCGTCGCGCTGGCCCACGGCTTTGCCAGCGCCGCGCTGGAGTTTCCCCATCACGCCAAGCCGCGCCACAAGGCCGCCCGCGAACGCGCCCGCAAGGCGCTGCGCGACCTGTGGGAAGGCGTCGGCACCCTGGGCTTCTTCACCGCCGGCATGGCCAGCAACCCGCTGCTGGGCATGATGAGCCAGTTCCTCTCGCCCTACCAGACCAACCCGCTGGACATCAACCCGCTGCGCATGTTGCTGCAGCGCACCGTAGACTTCGACCAGCTGCACGCCGCGGCCGATCTGGCCGGAATGCCCAAGCTGTTCGTCTGCGCCACCAACGTGCGCACCGGCAAGGGCGAGGTGTTTTCCGAGCAGCGCCTGTCCACCGACGCGGTCATGGCCTCGGCCTGCCTGCCGCAGCTCTACAAGGCGGTGGAGGTGGAGGGGGAGTTCTACTGGGACGGCGGCTTCTCCGGCAACCCGGCGCTGTACCCGCTGATCTACCACACGCCCTGCGCCGACATGCTGCTGGTGCAGATCAACCCGGTGGAGCAGACCACCCTGCCCAGCACCGCCGCCGAGATCGCCGAGCGCGTCAATGAAGTCACCTTCAACGCCAGCCTGCTCGGCGAGCTGCGGGCCATCGACTTCGTGCGCCGCCTGCTGGCCGAAGGCAAGCTCGACCCCAAGCGCTACAAAAGCGTGCTGCTGCACCGCATCGACGGCGGCGCCGCGCTGGGCGAACTGGGCGCGGCCAGCAAGGCGCGGGCCGATCTGGCCTTCATCCGGCAACTGTTCGAGCGCGGGCGTGCGCAAGGCCAGCGCTGGGTACATACCCACTTTGCCGACATCGGCGTGCGCCAGACGCTGCAAATCGTTGACCACTGTTGAAAATTTTGAATGCCATGACTGAAACCGCCACCGTCCATCCCCACGTCCATGCCCACGATGACAACTGCATCTTCTGCAAAATCGCCGCCGGCCAGATTCCCAGTCGCAAGGTGTATGAAGACGACGAGCTGTTCGCCTTTCACGACATCGCCCCCTGGGCGCCGGTGCATTTCCTGATCATCCCCAAGCGCCACATTCCCTCGCTGGCGCACACCGGCCCGGGCGACGCCGCCCTGCTGGGCCGCATCCTGGCGCTGGCCCCGCAACTGGCCGCCCAGGAAGGCTGCAACCCCTACCCGGACGGCGGCTTTCGCGTGCAGATCAACACCGGCGCAGAAGGCGGGCAGGAGGTGCATCACCTGCACGTTCACATCATCGGCGGGCCGCGCCCGTGGAAAAAAGCGTGAGCGTTTCTTGATCTGGTTCCGGTGGCCGTGGCCTGGAGGGGACAAGGCCGCGTCTACAATGCGCAACGTTGTCTAGGAGGTATCTCTCATGGGTTCTTTTTCGATTTGGCACTGGCTCGTCGTGCTGCTGATCGTGGTGCTGGTCTTCGGCACCAAAAAACTGAAAAACATCGGCCAGGATCTGGGCGGCGCCGTCAAAGGCTTCAAGGATGGCATGAAGGAAGGCACCGAGGCCGCAGATGCCCCGGCCAGCCAGGTCACGCACCAGGAAGGTGCCGAAAAAACCACCATTGATGTCGAAGCCAGGCAAAAAAGCTGATGCCCGTGGCTGCTGCCCCGGGCGGCTTCTAAGGAGCGTTTGCCATGCTTGATTTAGGTCTGTCCAAAATGGCGCTGATCGGCGCCGTGGCGCTGATCGTCATCGGCCCGGAAAAGCTGCCGCGCGTGGCCCGCACCGTCGGCTCCCTGCTCGGGCGGGCGCAGCGCTACGTCGCCGACGTGAAAGCCGAGGTCAACCGCTCCATGGAGCTGGACGAGCTGCGCAAGATGAAGGAATCGGTCGAATCGGCGGCGCGGGACGTGCAGTCCTCCGTGCAGTCGACTGCCGCCGAGCTGGAAAAAGACCTGGGCAGCGTCGGCGCCGAACTGAAAAACCTCGAACGCGACCATCTGGACGATGCGGGCGAGCAACTGTGGCGCAGCACCCTGGACGCTGCCAGCCAGGTGGTGCCCGCCTACCGGCATCCGGGCAAGAATTTCCGCCTGAAGCGCAGCGCCGTGCCGCGCTGGTACAAAACGCGCCAGAACGTGCGCACGCACGTCCAGTCGGGCGCCGCCCGGGTGGCGCGGTTTCGCCCGAAGAAGCGCTAAAGCCCCGCGCTAACTGAAAACAATGTCCTCCACACCTCCTCCTGAAGACGAACTGGCCGGTACCGAACAGCCCTTCGTCCAGCACCTCATCGAACTGCGCGACCGGCTGCTCTACAGCGTCTACGGCGTGGCCCTGGCCGTGATCGTGCTGGCCATCTGGCCCGGCCCCAACGGGCTGATCGACCTGATCGCCCAGCCCATCCGGGCGCACATGCCGCCCGACGCCAAGCTGATTGCCGTGGGCGTGTTCTCGCCGTTTTTCGTGCCGCTGAAGGTGCTGATGATGGTCGGCGTGCTGGCCGTGCTGCCGTGGATCATGTACCAGCTCTGGGCCTTCGTCGCCCCCGGCCTGTACAG
>JAHRXD010000036.1 GCA_019104825.1 Comamonas sp. | reverse complement strand
TCTGGAAGGCAATGCCGTCGATCACGCCGATGATGTCGGCAATCTTGTGGCTGGCCTCGGCAATGCCGCGCATGGTGCCCACCACCTGCTCGACCACCGCGCCGCCCTGCACGGCCACGCTGCTGGCCTGCTGGGCCAGTTGGTTGGCCTGGCTGGCGTTGTCGGCGTTGTGGCGCACGGTGGAACCCAGTTCCTCCATCGAGGCAGCGGTTTCCTCCAGGGCGCTGGCTTGCGATTCGGTGCGGGCCGACAAATCCTGGTTGCCCTGGGCGATCTCGGCACTGGCTCCGGCCACCGCTTCGCTGCCCTGGCGCACCTGACCGACC
Source organism: Comamonas sp. (assembly GCA_019104825.1). Lineage (GTDB taxonomy): Bacteria > Pseudomonadota > Gammaproteobacteria > Burkholderiales > Burkholderiaceae_C > Comamonas > Comamonas nitrativorans. The sequence goes on along the minus strand of JAHRXD010000036.1, from coordinate 19,551 downwards.
ACCCGGGCCAGCGCTTCGCGCATCTGCTCCATATGGGCCATCAGACTGGTGCCATCGCCCGACCTGACGGGCACGGCCACCACCAGATTGCCCGCAGCAATGGCACTGGCGACATGGGCGGCGGTATCGGGTTCGCCGCCCAGGGCATGGGTCATCGAGCGGGTCAGGCGCCACGCGGTGAAGGCCCCGGCCACGGTGGCAATCGCCGCGACGATGAAGAGCACCACGGCGGTGCGGTCGGCGGTGTTCTCGATGCTTTCGGCCAGGGCCTTCATGTCGTTCTGCTGCACCGCGATGGCCTCGTCCACCAGGGCAAAGTACGACCCCAGAATAGGCCGGGCTTCCAGGCGCAGCATCTGGCGGGCGGCATCCTTCTGCCCCTCCTCATCCAGGGCGATGATTTTGTCGATGACCGGCTCATACCGCTGGCGCACGTCCTGGAGCTTGCCCAGCGCTTCCCGGCTTGCGGCTAGGCTGACCTTGGCTTCCAGCTCCTGCAGAAGCTGGCGATTGGCCTCGCGGTTCTTCAGCACGTTGCGCTTTTCAGCCTCCCGATCCTGGGGGTCGATCGACAGCAAGAAGTTACGTACCGATGCCCCCTGCGCATTCACGAAAACAGACACCTGGGCAAACTGATTGGCGATGACCATACGGCTTTCAATCAGCAGTTTCGTGTCATTCTTGATACCGATCAGCTGTACCGTTCCCACCGCAGCCATGATCACCCCGGCCACAATCACCAAGGCAAACCCCAAAGCCAACCGAGTCCCTACCGTCATCTTCGACATAGATCACCTCCATGGCAAAAAACCGCCCTGCGGCAAAAGCAAAGCGTTGCTTTAAAAGCCTGATTTTTCTTCTTTTTCGGGCACGGACGCACTGGCGTTAGCCCTCGACTTCAATAAATTGATCTTGTTATTGGAAATAAAAATGAGCTGTCTCCGCACAAAAACAAAAGGCTTTGGGCATATAAATACCCAAAGCCTTTATCAATAAAGCGGAACAAGCTATCTTATTGTTCAACCACCCCTGCCCCCTGGGGCGGCTGAAATTGAAAATCGCCTGCCGGCAAGTGGGACCGCAGTTGCACCTGCTCGAACCGCAGCACCGATTGCTGGCCAAAGCTGTCGAAAATCTCCAGCGCAGCCAAACCGCCCTGCGCGGTAAAGCCCACCCGCAATTGCTGAATCTGACCATCGTGGTTCTTCGGCATGGCCTGCACCCACTCCAAGCCATCGGCGTCCGGCTGCGGCTGCAGGGTGAAATCCTTGCGCAGCGCCGCCATGTCCTGCACGCTGGTCAGCAGCGCAGCGGGGGTGCCGGCCAGGGCATCGCCCTGCGGGCGGCGGGTGACCTGTTCCAGGTCTTCGTCGTAAAGCCACAGCGTCTGCCCGTCGGCCACGATGGTCTGGGCAAAGGGCCGGGTGTAGACGAACTTGAACTTGCCGGGCCGCTGAAAGCTGAAACTGCCGCCGCTGGTCTGCACGCGCGGCGGCTGGCCGGCCTTGGCCGGGCTGGTCACCGTCTGGGTGAATTGCGCAGTGCCGGCCTTGGCGCTGCGCACAAAGGTTTCCAGACTGGTCAGGCCATCGGCCCGGGCCGGGGCAACGGGCGCCAGGGCCGCAGACAGGGCCGCCAGGGCAGCAACGACAAGTTTTTTCATAGCGAGATTTTCCTTATTCCGGGCGGGCAGGCACCAGCACTTCGCGCTTGCCACTGGCCGTGAGGGCACTGACCAACCCGGCCCTTTCCATCTGTTCCAGCAAGTTGGCCGAGCGGTTGTAGCCAATGCCCAGCTTGCGCTGCACGTAGGAGATGCTGGCCTTGCGGTCCTGCAGCACCACCTGCACGGCCTGGTCGTACATCGCGTCCTGTTCGCCGCTGCCTGCGCCGCCCTCGCCCGGGTCGCCGCCCAGGCCATCGTCGCCGCCGCCGGCATCCAGCACGCCGTCGATGTAGTCCGGCTCGCCCTGCTGCTTCAGATAGGCCACAACGCGGTGGACTTCCTCGTCGCTGACAAACGCGCCATGCACGCGCACGGGCAGGCCGGTGCCGCTGGCCATGTAGAGCATGTCGCCCATGCCCAGCAGGCTTTCCGCGCCCATCTGGTCGAGTACGGTACGGCTGTCGATCTTGCTGCTGACCTGGAAAGCAATGCGCGTGGGGATGTTGGCCTTGATCAGGCCGGTAATCACGTCCACGCTGGGGCGCTGCGTGGCCAGAATCAAATGGATGCCCGCCGCCCGCGCCTTTTGCGCGAGGCGGGCGATAAGTTCCTCGATCTTCTTGCCCACCACCATCATCAAATCGGCCAGCTCGTCGATGACGATGACGATGTGCGGCAGGCGCTGCAGGGGTTCGGGCTGCTCCGGCGTCAGGCTGAAGGGGTTGCCGATGCTTTCCTCGCGGGCGCGGGCTTCGTCGATCTTGGCGTTGTACCCGGCCAGATTGCGCACGCCCAGCTTGCTCATCAGTTTGTAGCGCTTTTCCATCTCGGCCACGCACCAGTTCAGGCCGTTGGCCGCCTGCTTCATGTCGGTAACGACCGGGGCCAGCAGGTGCGGGATGCCTTCGTAGACGGACATTTCCAGCATCTTCGGGTCAATCATCAGCAGGCGCACGTCCTTGGCCTCGGCCTTGTAGAGGATGGACAGAATCATGGCGTTGATGCCCACCGATTTGCCCGAGCCGGTGGTGCCCGCCACCAGCACGTGCGGCATCTTGGCCAGATCGGCCACCACCGGCTTGCCCTCGATGTCCTTGCCCAGGCCCATCGTCAGCAGGCTCTTGGCCTGGTGGTAAATCTGCGACCCCAGCACTTCGGACAGGCAGATGGTCTGCCGCCGCACATTGGGCAGCTCCAGCGCCATCGTGGTCTTGCCTGGAATGGTCTCGATCACGCGGATGGACACCAGGCTCAGGCTCCGCGCCAGGTCCTTGGCCAGATTCACCACCTGGGCGCCTTTCACTCCCGTGGCCGGCTCGATTTCGTAGCGCGTGACCACCGGGCCGGGCGTGGCCTGCACCACCACCACGTCCACGCCGAAGTCACGCAGCTTTTTCTCGATCAGGCGGCTGGTCATCTCCAGCGTCTCGGGCGCCACGCTTTCCTGGTGCGCCGGGGCGGCATCCAGCAAATCCACCTGCGGCAGCCCTTCGGTCGGCATCGCCTGGACATCCTTGAACAGCGGCTGCTGGCGCTCCTTGAACACCCGCTCGCTCGGCGCCACGGCCTGCGGCGGCGGCGCAATCACCACCGGGTCATGGGCAGCGGGGCTGTCATGCTGCACATCCTGCGCCCGCTGCCGCGCGGCCTGTTTGCCCTGGGCGGTATCGCGCACCTGCTCGCGCCGCGCTTGCAGTTTCAGCCACAGCCTATCCAGCCCGGTGCCGATCTTCTGGGCCAACACCCCCCAGGAGAAATCGAACACCCAGCCCAGCGCCACCACCATCGCCAAAATACCGACCACGCCAGAACCGGTAAACCCCAGCCAGCGCATCCCGCCCACGCCCAGCATATAGCCCAGCACCCCGCCGGCATGGCCGGGCAGGGCATCCTCGAAGCGGTACAGGCGGCTCCATTCCAAGGCACAACTGGCCCCCAGCAGCACCAGCACGCCCAGCCAGAAATGCAGACGCTGCCCCAGGGTCGGAATCAGCATCCCCGCCCCGGTAATCCAGCGCCAGAACGAACGCAGCCAGACAAACACCGCCACCACCCAAAGCCACCAGACGGAAAAGCCGAAACCGAAATACGCCGCATCGGCCAGCAACGCCCCCAGGCGCCCCATCCAGTTGTGCAGCACCACCGTGTCGGACGCACCCGAGGTGGACCATGCCGGGTCGAGCAGCGAATGGCTGACCATTGCCGCCACCCCGAACATCAGCACCAACAGCCCGGCCAGCAGGCACATTTCATGGCCAAACCGCGCCAACCCCAAGCGTGTCGGGGTCGCAGCCAGCGCGGAGGCCGTAGAGGAGAAGGAATCTTTCATACGAAGGCGAAAGCTTACCCCAGGGCACCCCCAAGATAGGCCAAGCTTTCTACAATGTCCGGTTTCAGAACGTATACGGATTACTTCGCTATGAGCACCACCCAACACGCCAAGGTCTTAATTCTCGGTTCGGGCCCGGCAGGCTATACCGCCGCCATCTACGCCGCCCGTGCCAACCTGAACCCGGTTCTGATCACCGGCATGGCCCAGGGTGGGCAGCTCACCACCACCACCGAAGTCGATAACTGGCCCGCCGACGTCAATGGCGTGCAAGGCCCGGAGCTGATGCAGCGCTTTCTGGAACACGCCCAGCGCTTCGAGGCACAAATCGTCTTCGACCACATCAACCAGGTCGATTTTTCCAAGCGCCCCTTCACCCTCACCGGCGACAGCGGCACCTACACCTGCGACAGCCTGATCATCGCTACCGGCGCATCGGCCAAATACCTGGGCCTGCCCTCTGAACAGGAATACATGGGCCGGGGCGTCTCCGGCTGCGCCACCTGTGACGGTTTCTTCTACCGCGACCAGCCCGTCTGCGTGGTCGGCGGCGGCAACACGGCGGTGGAGGAAGCGCTGTACCTGTCCAACATCGCCAGCACCGTCACCCTGGTGCACCGCCGCGACAAATTCACTGCCGAGCCCATCCTGGTGGACAAACTCATGGCCAAGGTGCAGGAAGGCAAGATCATCCTGAAAACCCACTTCACCCTGCAGGAAGTGCTGGGCGAGGCCAGCGGCGTCACCGGCATCCGCATCCAAAGCACGCAAGACGGCCACACCGAAGACATCGCCCTGCAAGGCTGCTTCATCGCCATCGGCCACGCCCCCAACACCGACATCTTCAACGGCCAACTGGCCATGGAAAACAACTACATCGTCACCCAGGGCGGCCACAAAGGCTTTGCCACGCAAACCAGCGTCCCCGGCATCTTTGCCGCCGGCGACGTGCAGGACAGCGTCTACCGCCAGGCCATCACCAGCGCCGGCACCGGCTGCATGGCCGCGCTGGATGCGCAGCGGTTTCTGGAACAGCAGGAATAAGCGCCTAAGTCCCAGGCAAAAAACCAAAGCCACGCTATAATGCGCGGCTTTGCTGCTTTTGGGCAACCTCTGGCAGCATGGGTTACCGCCACCCACAATGGCGAGGTGAGGCAGCCAGCAGCAAGCGCTGGCCGCTGTAAAACTTGAATCGGAGTGTCCTCATGGCACGCGTATGCGAAGTAACAGGCAAAAAGCCTGCAGTGGGTCACAAAGTTTCCCACTCCAACATCAAAACCAAACGCCGCTTTCTGCCCAACCTGCAGTACAAGCGCTTCTGGGTCGAAAGCGAAAACCGTTGGGTGCGCCTGCGCGTCTCCAGCGCCGCCCTGCGTCTGATCGACAAGAACGGCATCGACGCCGTCCTGGCCGACATGCGTGCCCGTGGCCAAGCTTAATTTCCAGCTAACTTCAAGGAGAAATAGTCATGGCTACCAAAGGCGGACGCGAAAAAATCAAGCTGGTCTCCACTGCTGACACCGGCCACTTCTACACCACCACCAAGAACAAAAAGACGACCCCTGAAAAGATGTCGATCATGAAGTTCGACCCCAAGGCTCGCAAACACGTCGAGTACAAAGAAGCCAAGATCAAGTAAGCAATTACTTAATCAAAACTTCTCAAAAAAAAACCGCCACGGCGCACGCCCTGGCGGTTTTTTTACGTGTACAGCAACCCGCACGACACACCCACCGCTTATCCCGGACAAGCTACCGCTCATCCAGCACCATGAAACACATTGGGGGCCGATACCTATAGTCGGCGCCCAAATGCTGAACTCCCCCCATTCCCCCCGAAAACGACAAGGCTTCACCCTCATTGAGCTGATGGTCACCATCGCCATCCTTGCCGTATTGGTGGCCATTGCCACCCCCAGCTTCATCCCCCTGCTGGAGCGCTGGCGCGTGCAGCAAATAACCGAAAACCTCCGGTCAAGCCTGCAATTTGCCCGTACGGAAGCGATCAAGCGCGGCGGCGGCGTGATCATGCAAAAAATCACCACCAACCCTAATGGCTGCACGGCTCCCGCACCGAATCGGGAATGGGATTGCGGCTGGCTTATCTGCGCCGACACCAATAACAGCAACACGTGTACCGCCGCAGACCCCGTGCTGCTGCGCTACGACAGTCCGGGCAGAGTACACATCACCCGCACTGGCGGCTCCAACACCATCCAATTCAACCGCTACGGCCTGGTAGCAGGCACCTTCGTCGGCTTCAATCTCATCCCCCAAGGCGAAGGCCCCAGTCACCCCGCAACACGTGGCCTGTGCATGAGTTCAGGCGGACGCATTCGCACCGTGCCCTCAGAGGATGTTCCATGCAACGGATAAACCGCCCCCACCCGCCGCAGCGCAAACAGCGCGGCATCACCTTACTCGAGACACTGGTCGCTCTGATCGTTTCCGTACTCGGCATCCTGGGCATTCTTGGAATGCAGATGCGCACCCTGGTCGATACCCAGACCTCGGTTCGCCGTGCCCAGGCCATCCGGCTTATCGAAGATTTGAGCGAACGGATGCGTGTTCACCCAAATGCGCTGACCAGTCTCGAAGGCTACCTTGGCAGCCTGGATGAAACCATCGTCTCCGGCTTCACCGACAAACCAAGTGCCACAGGCTGCACTGGTAGCACTCCCTGCAGCCCTGACGCTCTATTCATCCGCGATCTAGGCGTCTGGAAGGAAAACGTTGCCAATGCCTTGCCCGGCGGCCAAGCCAATGTTTTCATTGCCCCCTGGGCAGAAGATGGCGTTGCCGTCCGAAGCCAGATCGGCATCATGGTGCGCTGGCGCGAAAACGAACGTACCAACGACAGCGGTGAACGAGACGATGACTACATGAACGCCATAGATGTCGTCACCGCCAACGGCGGTGCCACCGTCGAATGCAATGGCGAAAACGAGGCCATCCGCTACACCTGCCATCTGCAATACATCAGCGTTGCGTCACGCTGTGCCCGCAGCACGGATGGCAAAAACTACTGCCCAGGGAGTCAATAATGAATAAAAAAACAGTAGCTTCTTGCGCTTATTTTGTAAGTAAAAATAGCCAAAAACACTTAAAAAACCAAACCGGCCTCACCCTGATTGAACTGATGATCGCCCTGGCCCTGGGCCTACTGATCGTCGGCGTAGCCACCGTTGCCATGCTGGGCACACGCAACGTCACCAGCTCGGTCGGCGACCTCAGCGGCATCCAGCAACAAGCCGCTTATGTCATGCGCCTGTTCGGCAACCAGTTGCGGCAGGCTGGCTCGCTCTACCTCGACCTAGGGCTGAATGATGACGGTGAAGGCGATATCGAAGCCAATACCGCCTTCCAGTTACGAGGCAACACCGACACTGCCATCACAGAAAACAGCACCGCCGGCACCATCACCATCCGATTCACCGGCTACCAGGAACCCACGTTTGCCAACGCTGGCCCCCTCTCGCGCAACTGCCTTGCCGCCCCGGCAAGCATCACCGCAGGCACAACCGCCACCATTGAAAGCATTTTCAGCCTGAGCGGCACAGACCTACGCTGTCAAGGCAATGGCGCCAACGCCCAGCCGATTGCCCAGAACGTGGCCAGCTTCCAGGTGCGCTACCTGCTGCAAAGCAATGACGCTGCCAACCCCACCATGCTCTACACCAATGCCGCCGGCGTAGGCACCAACTGGAATCGCGTACAGGGCGTGGAAGTCTGCCTGGTACTGTTTGGCACCGACCCTATCGACCTGCCTGCCGGTACCAGCTACACCAACTGCGACGGTACCGCCGTCAATATGACCACCCTGACCGGCGTTCGCCGCAACCGGATGCACTACGTATTTCGCAACGTTTTCCAATTGCGTAGTCAAGGGTTGATTTAAAGGTTTCCCCATGCACCCTATTTCCACCACAAAAAGCGCACCACGCCATCAACAAGGCATTGCCCTTTTTGTCGTGATCGTGTTTGTCATGCTGTCCATGCTATTGGCATTATGGGCATCACGCACCGCCATATTCAATGAAATGATCGTCGGCAACGATGCCGATTACCAACGAGCCTTTGAAGCGGCCCAAAGCCTGATTCAGGATGCCGAAATGGATATTCAGCTTACCTCCGAACCAGGCCACCGCGCAAGCAAAGCCGAACTGCCCCTGGAGACCAGCGAGATTGGAAATATTCTGAACGACCTCAACGTTTTCCCATTCTGTAAGGACGGGCTATGCGTCAAACGCCGGGGTAAACAGGATTTCTGGAATAACACCGCCGATGCTGATGCCGACGCTGCCAACAACTTTGAAACCTCCTTGAATCAATTGGCTGCCGCCGACGTCGGGGCTCGTTATGGCGAATTTACCGGAGCGTCATTTGAAGTTACTTCGGATGACGAAGAAGAAACCCCACGCAACGCCATTCTGGCCGACCGCAGCGCCGCCAATCGCGGGGGCTGGTACTGGATTGAAGTGCTGAAATACGCCGATTCCAGCGGCGGCTCCAGCCTGATCGTGGACGATAGCCCCACCGCCCAGCCGCCGGACCTGCTGGACTTGAAGCTCAACCCCAGCGTCGTCTACCGCATCACGGCCCTGGCCTATGGGCTGAAGCCCAGCACCCTGGCCGTCATCCAGGAAACCTACGCTCGCACCCGGCTGCAAGACTAAAAAATATAGCTACTCACGCTTGTTTGACAAACGATTATTTCTTTTTATTCATATATCTAGCACCGCCCAAGGAGCTGACCATGTCCCACTGCACCACCCAAAAAAAATTCCAACGCAGCCTGCTGGCCCTGGCTATTGCCACCGCGTTTGCACCCGCCTGGGCATTGGATCTTGCAGATGCCCCGCCAGGTACGGTACAGCCCTATGTGCGTCCCAACGTAATTATCTCGATTGACGATTCAGGGAGTATGAATTATCGCCTGGATCGGGAAAATGCAAATAGCGCGAACGATACCAAGGTTCCAAATAGCGATGGCTCATGGCCGGTTGCCGCCCGACGGATGAATGTATTGAAATACGCATTAATTGGCGAGACCAGTTCCAAGGGCAAAAATACCGATGGCAAGGGCGTATTCCGTGATACTACTTTATTGCCTACCAATAAAATTCGCCTGTCATGGCAAGTCATGCACAACAATGGCAGCTCCTCAGGAGCAGGAAATGTCAATAGCGATCCCACCAAGGGACAAAACACCAATTCCATGCGAATCATGGATGAATCCCATAGGGAAAATTTTATTGACTTTGTGAATAACCTCACTCCAAAAGACGGAACCCCTTCACACACCATGTTCAGCCAGGCCGACGCGTACATGCGTCGCGGCCTGCATAAAAATGGCCCATGGGCCAGTGATCCGGGCAATACAGGGGCCCCTTATCTGGGTTGCCGTCGCAATTACCATATTTTCATGACCGATGGCCGTTGGCAAACTGAACCTTCAAAATCAAACAAAATTGGAGGTACAGACACCAATGCAGACAACAACAGGGTAAATAAAAAATTACCAGATGATGCCATTTTTGGCAGTGGAACCAACAACGATCCCATTCGGGCAAAAACTCAAATTTATGCTGATACACACAACAATACACTGGCTGACTGGGCGTTCTACAGTTGGTCTACCCCTCTCCAGGAAAAATACAAAGGCACCAATAAAAATAGCACCGACACTCTTTATGGCACAGTAGAGCAGGATATCAATTACCGTAAGGCCCCCAATACAGAGAACTTTGGCAAAGACTTCAATGATAAAAATGCCGTTCTCGACAGCTACTGGAACCCAAAATACAATCCTGCTACCTGGCCGCATATGGTCACCTACACCATCGGTTTTAGCGCCATGGCTTATACGTGGCCAGATTTCACAGAAACAGAAGGAAAAAACAACACTTGCAAACGCAGCGACAAGAGTATTTGCACTCCTTCAAAAATGGTTCCCTTTGGCTATGACGGCAGCTTTCCCGACCTGATTACAGGCGCTGTCAAATGGCCTGCCCTTACCGCCAGCACAACCGGTAAAAATTCACTCGACCTCTGGCATGCAGCCATCAATGGTCGAGGTCGTTTTTATGCAGTAGAAAAAGGGGAAGACCTAGAAACTGCCTTCCGTGAAATTTTCCAGCAAATCAACAGTGAAAACACCGGCGAAACCACCACCAGCGCCATCAGTGGCACCAATACCTCACGCGACAACGTAGGCCGCTACACCAGCAAGTATGAACCGCGTGATGCCTGGAAGGGTTACGTATATTCAGAAATTCTGGACAGGGATGGCAATGTTGTTGACAACCCCGCATGGAATGGAAACACTGCTGCAAAACTGGACGCACGCAAGGCTAATTACGCCGACCGACTGGTTTTGAGCTGGAAAAGCGAAGATAAAACCGTCTCCGGCCGTACGCTGAATGACATCAAGGGCGAAGCCATCTCTTTCGCCTTCAACAATCTCAGCGCCACGCAAAAAAGCGCTTTGAACCTGAATACTGCCAGCCCTGCCGAGGCAGATACCCGGGGCAGCGATCGCGTGGATTACATTCGCGGACGCACCAGTCATGAGGGTACAACCGCCACCACCTTCCGCCAGCGGGTCTCCATTCAGGGAGATATTGTCAATTCCGCCATCTGGTACACCAGTTGGCCCAATGCCAGCCTGCCATTAAAAGGCTACGCCAAGTTTGCGAAGGATTATGACTTCCGCACCCCCATGCTGTATGTGGGCGGCAACGACGGCATGTTGCACGGCTTTTCGGCCATTGATGGGGAAGAAAAAATCGCCTATGTGCCCAAGGGAGCCATTCCCAGCCTGCGCTATCTGACGGGACAGGACTACAACAACAAGCACAAATTCTTTGTCGATGGTTCGCCCATGACAGGCGATGTGGATGTCGCCAACACGCCCAATAGCGATGACAGCATCACCCACACCCCCGACTGGCGCACCATGCTGGTGGGCACCATGGGGCTGGGCGGCAAGGGTTATTTTGTGCTGGACGTGACCAACCCCGGCTTTTCCAACAAACCGCCCCGCGTCGGCCAGGATGCCGATGCCCCCTCGCTCCAGGTGCCCAGCAGCAAACCGGCCAGCAATTTCAACAGCACCACCAGTCCGAGCCAACTGGTCGTCATGGACCGCACCCGCAACCCCGAAAGCGGTGAACTGGCGTGTGACGACAACGAAACAGGCTGCCTGGCGATTCAAGCCGAAGAGCGAGACATCGGCCATATCACCGCCGAGCCGGTGCGCCACAGCAACGACATCCTGCGTGCCACCCAGATCACCCGCCTGAACAACAACCGCTGGGCGGTGGTGCTGGGCAATGGCTACAACAGCTTCAACCAGCGCCCGGTGCTGCTGGTGCAGTACCTGGACGGTAACAAGGAGCTGCTGCGCATTCCCGCTGTCAAGCTCAAAGATGTGGATACCTCCAACGAATCCGCGCCGACGGTCGGCACGGGCCTGGCCCTTGACAATGGGCTGGGCGCCCCGCGTCTGGTGGATTTGAATGGCGATGACCGCATGGACATCGCCTATGCAGGCGACAACCTGGGCAATCTATGGAAGTTCGACCTGACCAGCTATAACGCCAGCGATTGGGGCGTGGCCTTTGGCGGCCAGCCCCTGTTCACGGCGACAGGCCCGGCAGCCCTGAACAACCCTGGCCGTACCCTGGCCCAGCCGATCACCGTTGCCCCGACGGTGCGGGCCAACGACCGCAAGATGACCGTGGGCACGGGCGACGCAGCCAGAACCGTTGCCGTGGGCGGGATGATGGTGGCCTTTGGCACCGGGCGCAACGTCGCCCGCACCGACGCGGAAAACGGCAATGTGCAAACTCTGTATTCGGTGCTGGACAACACCCGCTACCGCTACCGTGCCAACAGCAGCCCCAAGCGTCTGGAGATTCACCCCGGCGAGGGCTGCTCTACAGGCTTGACGGGTTGCGTCCCGGTGCCCGCACCTGCGGCCCTGGGTACCGGGGTGGAGGCCGCCAAACTCGTCGCACAGACGATCAATCAGGTCACGGGCGAGGACTACGCCAGCCTGACCACCAACAAGCCGCTGAATCTGAGCAACTGGGCCACCAAGAACGGCTGGTATCTGGACTTTCCGATGGTGAGCGAACGGCTGCTCAAACCCATCGATTTTTACGATGGCACGAACATCCTGACCGTCTATTCCCAGGTACCCGCCAAGGGAGCCGACATCGACCCGAACGTGGAAACCTGCGATGCCGGCTCGGTCGATGAGGAGCGGCAATACCGCACCTTCATCAACATCATGGATGGCGCTGCGCCCAGCGTGCAGCTGATGACGTTTTCCGGCATCCCCGACTTCATCGTGGCCCGCACCAAGGTGCATAAAGGCGCCCATTCCATGCTGACCCAGGGCGACAAGAACCTGGACATCGACACCCAGGACAATGTCGAGGAATTGAACCGCATGCCAGAAACCACGTCCCGCCCCAGCTGGCGGCAAATGCAATAAAAGGGAGATCGACCCATGTCTAAATACCGGCCATGCCAAACCGGCTTCACCCTGATCGAGATCATGATCGTCGTGGCGATCGTCGGCATCCTGAGTTCCATCGCCTACCCCAGCTACACCGAATACGTGCGCAAGGGCCACCGCGCCAGCGCCAGGGCGGCGCTGCTGCAAGCGGCGCAGTGGATGGAGCGGGCGGCCACGGCAACGGGCACCTACCCTGCAACGGCAGCTTTTCCAGCCAACCTGAAAGCGGTTGAGGGCGACCGCTATACCGTCAGCGTCAATACCCCAAACGGTGGCGGCAGCTACACCCTGACGGCAACCCCTAAGGGAGCGCAATCCGGCGACAGATGCGGCAATTTCACCCTGACCAACACCGGAGTCAGGGGCGTGAGCAGCGGCACCGTCCCCGATTGCTGGGGCAAATAATGCCCTAGCATTGCGGGCATGAACGACCATGCCTTTTATATGCAGCAAGCGCTTGGGTTGGCAGCCCAGGCGCTTTTTTTGTCCAGCCCCAATCCGCGCGTGGGCTGCGTGCTGGTGGATGCGCAGGGGCGCGTGATCGGCCGGGGCTTCACCCAGCAGGCCGGGGGGCCGCACGCCGAGGTGATGGCGCTGCGCGATGCGGCGGCGCAGGGGCATGGCACCCGGGGGGCCACCGCCTACGTGACGCTGGAGCCTTGTGCCCACCACGGGCGCACGGGGCCATGCTGCGATGCGCTGATTGCCGCCGGCGTGGCCCAGGTGGTCGGTGCGATGACCGACCCCAACCCGCTGGTGGCAGGCCAGGGCTTTGCCCGGCTGCGCTCTGCCGGGGTGGCCGTGCTGGTGGGGCCGGGCGCGGATGCGGCGCATGAGTTGAACATCGGGTTTTTCAGCCGGATGCAGCGGGGGCTGCCCTGGGTGCGGCTGAAGGCCGCCGCCTCGCTGGACGGGGCCACGGCCCTGGGCAACGGCCAGAGCCAATGGATTACCAGCCCCGCTGCCCGCGACGACGGCCACCACTGGCGGGCCCGCGCCTGCGCGGTGCTGACCGGCATCGGCACCGTGCTGGCCGATGACCCGCAACTGAACGTCCGCGCCGTGGTCACGCCCCGCCAGCCGCAGGTGGTGGTGGTCGATAGCCGGTTGCGCATACCGCTGGATGCTAAGGTTTTAAGAGCTGGTACCGCTTGCCTTATATACACTTCAAGCACAAACCTATCCAGGATTGAGGCATTGCAAGCGCTAGGCGCTACGGTTGTTAGCCTGCCCAATGCCCAGGGGCAGGTCGATCTGGCGGCCATGCTGCACGATCTGGCGCAGCGCCAGATCAATGAACTGCATGTGGAAGCCGGGGCCACGCTGAACGGCGCCTTGCTGGCCCAGGGGTTGGTGGACGAGTTGCTGCTGTATCTGGCGCCGCAACTGCTGGGCCAGGGCTGCCGGGGCATTGCGGCGCTGGGTCCGCTGGAGCAACTCAGCCAGGGCGTGGCGCTGCAATGGCACGATGTGGCGCGGGTCGGGCCGGACTTACGCGTGCTGGCCCGCTGCGTGCGCGGCTAATTGCTGCTCCAGCCATTGGGTGATGGCGTTCTGGTCGGTCAGGACGCGCACCTGCTGGTAGGCCGTTTCGGCCTCAGGATAGCGGCGGCGCAGCAGGTTGAGCCATTGCTTCAGCCGCCCGCCGCGCTGGTTGGGCGTGAGGTGTTCGCACACCAGCACCCAGAACCGCTGCATGTGGGGCAGCATCTGCGCCCAGGGCAGCGCGGGCGGCAGGACGGCGGGCACGGCATCGGACGACGGCGTACCCTGCGCCAGGGCAGCGCGGATGGCCAAGGCCAGGCCGGGGTCGGCCACGCTGCCCCGGCCCAGCATGAGGTCGGCGCAGCCCGATTGCTCGCGGCAGCGCAGGGCATCCTGCACGCTCCAGATTTCGCCATTGGCAATGATGGGAACGTGCGGGCCGACGGCCTCGCGGATCAGCGGAATTTGCTCCCAGTACGCGGGCGGGCGGTAGCCGTCGGCCTTGGTGCGGGCATGGACGACCAGCTCACACGCGCCGTTTTCGGTCATGGCCTGGGCGCATTCGCGCATCAGCCCCCGGTCGTCAAAGCCCAGGCGCATCTTGGCCGATACGGGCAGATGCCCCGGCACGGCGCGGCGCACGGCAGCCACCAGACAGGCGATGCTTTCCGGCGCTTGCAGCATGGAGGCACCGCCGCCGTGGCGGTTCACGGTGCGGGCCGGGCAGCCAAAGTTCAGGTCGATGCCTTCCGGCCCCAGGGTGGCAAGAAAGGCGGCATTCTCGGCCATGCTGACCGGGTCGGAACCCAGCAACTGCGCCCGCACAGGCACGCCCGCCAGGGTGCGGCTGCCGTTGGTCAGCTCGGGCATCAGGCGCAGAAAAACACGCTCGGGCAGCAGGGTGCCGCTGACGCGAATAAATTCCGAAACGCAGCGATCGGCCCCACCGACGCGGGTCAGCACGTCGCGCAGCACGAAATCGAGCAAGCCCTCCATCGGGGCCAGAAACAGTTGCATTGCAGACATTGAGAGATTGGTTCGTCGGCGGTCACACCGTTGTCATAGTCACCGCGTGCAATAGCGGCTGTTTCCACGCCTGCCATGACGGCCCGCGCACCCCATGATCTTGCAGAAAACCGCCAAAGCCTTGGCCGAACTCCAGCCCGGTTCCCGCAGCCTGCCCCAACGGGCGCGAACGGTGCTGCTGCTGGCAGGCGGCAAGACCGTGCAGGAGCTGCATGGCTTGCTGGGTGGCGATCATGCCGCAGTTGTTCAGGTGTTGGTGGCCCAAGGGTATCTGGTGCTGACTGCCCCCCATGCCGTCCCCAACCCCCTCTCTGTTGCGCCTGCCCCAGCCAGCGCCCCCGGTACATCTGGCGCATCTGGCATATCCGTGGCGGGCACGCGGATGTATTTGTTTGACCTGTGCGAACGGCTGTTCGCCAAGCACCAGACGGCACAGGCCGATGCCTTGCGCACCCAGTTGCGTGAATCGCGCGATCTGGCGGCACTGCGCTGCGCCGGACTGTCCCTGCTGGATGCCGTGCAAACCCACGCGGGCGAAGCGCGGGCCGCCGTGCTGCGCAAGGAGTTGAGCGCCCTGCTGGATGATGCGCCGCAGGCGCTGGCGGTTTAAGTGCCCCAACTACTCCGCCGCCGCCAGCCGCCACAGCGAGGTGACTTCTGCCGCCCGGGCAGCGTGCAGCGGGTCGCTGGTGTCAAAGGCTTTGCCGTGGCGCGGGCGGGTGTCGATGCGGCCCAGCACGCGCAGCCCGGCTGCCTCCAGCCACGCCAGCAGGTCGGCGCGGCTGCGCAGGCCCAGGTGTTCTGCCAGGTCGGACAGGATCAACCAGCCCTCGCCCCCCGGGCGCAGGTGCGCCGCCAGCCCGCTCAAGAAGCCGCGCAACATGCGGCTGTCAGGGTCGTACACGGCCTGCTCCAGGCTGGTCGTGGCCCGCACGGGCAGCCAGGGCGGGTTGCAGACGATGAGGTCGGCCTGCCCGGGCGGGAACAGGTCGGCGTTCAGCAACTGCACTTGCGCGGCCACGCCCAGGCGCTGGAGGTTGTCCTGCGCACAGGCCAGGGCACGGGCGGCGGTATCGGTGGCCACCACCTGGGCCACGCCCCGGCGGGCCAGCACGGCGGCCAGCACGCCGGTGCCGGTGCCAATGTCCCAGGCCGTTGTGCTGCTGCCATTGCCATCGGCAGGCAGGGGCGTCTGGGCCACCAGATCGACATATTCCCCGCGCACGGGAGAGAACACGCCGTAGTGTGGGTGGATGCGGTCGTAAGCCCCCTTGGCACCCAGGGCCGTGAGGGCAGGGATGGCAACGCCGTTCTTGCGCCACTCGTAGGCGCTGACGATGCCCTGCAGCTCGCGCAGCGCAATCACGCGGTCGTTGCCGTCGCCCGGCCCCCAGGCCTGGGTGCAGGCGGCCTGCACGTCGGGGGCGCGGCGCAGGGGAATGCGGTAATCCCCGGTCAAAGGAATGAGGATGCTGCCCAGGATGTGCGCCCGCCGCGCCTGGGTCTGGCGCTGCTGGTGAAAGGCTTGCGCGGCCTGCGCCGGACTGTGTTCGGCCAATCTGTGTCCGGCTAATCTGTGTTCGGCCAATGGCGGCTGCCGGTGTTTTTGCGCTTTGCCCCGGGGTTTGTCGATGCGGCGCTTCAAGGCATCGAGCAAATGGCGGGCATTAAAAAAATCGCCCTGCCAGAGCAGGGCGGTGCCTTCACAGATCAGGCGGTAGGCAGCGTCGGCGGCCATGCGGTCATCGGCCACCTGCAGGCGCGGGGGGCTGGCCCGGCCGGCTTCGCTGTGCCAGACCGCTTGCTGCGGCTGGCCGTGAACTTCCCATTGCAGCATGGCGGGCCTTGGCAGCGGTTAGCTGTTGAGCGGACGGTGCAGGCGCACTTCCTCGATCTTGATGGGGCCGACCTGGGCGGTCTTGGCGGTGGACATTTCGCGCTTGAAACCGGCCATTTCATGAAAGCGCAGAGCGCGTTCGTTGCGCAGCGGCACCCAGGCGGTGACGTTGGTGCAGCCTTCTTCCAGCAGACCTTCGCGGGCGGCGTCCCACAGGGTGATGCCGACACCCTTGTTCCAGTGCGTGGGGGTGGCGTAAATGGCCCAGATTTCGCCGGTGGTCTGGCGCGATTTGGGGTCGCGCGAACGGTCGAAGCCGACAAAGCCGACGATCTTGTCGCCATCGACAGCCACCTGCACCTGGGGTTCGCAGAACTCGATGGCCTCGCGCCAATAGGCCTGGCGTTTTTCTACCGACGACATGGCCTTGAGCTGGTCATCCGGCACGATGCCACGGTAGGCCTCCAAAGCAGCAGCGGTATGGATTTGCGCAATGGCCTTGGCATCACGAAGCGTAGCGGGGCGAACCTGGTAGTGGGTGGACATGAGAGCAAACTAAAAACGATGTAGGGGAAAACGAAAGTACGCGATTGTCTGAGAATTGATTTTTTTTGCCAGTTTCTGGTGTAGGAAGCCATAAAGTGAAGTACGGCTGTTCGCCATTTCTTGCCCTGGGGCGACGGATATGCTAATGCAGAGGGTAAATTTTTTTCATAGCTGCAAGTGCCGTTGAAATATAGGTTTGAAGGCAAAAAGAGCAAAAAAATCCCTGCACCCAAGGGCACAGGGACGGGGATGACAGGGCGGTAAAGCGCGAGCCTGCGCCTTTACGGCACTTCACGTGCCTGCACGTCGGTGACATCGACCGCCACCTGGGGCAGCACGCCGCTGCGCTTGCTGGGCGGCGCCTGGCGCGTTTGCGCGGCAAAGCCCCCCGCCTTCTGCCGCATGCTGGACCAGGTGGCCGCAGCCCGGGTCGGCATGACCCAGGGCATGACGGGCCGCCCCGTCAATCTGGCCCACAGCGCCCGCACACCCCAGACCGCAGCCAGGATGACGCCTGCGACCAGCACGCTCATGAAAAACACCACGCCGGCCAGGAGCAGCAGCACGCGCACGATAAAACGGCTGAGGTCTGAGAGAAATGCGTTCACAGGGGGCTTCCTTTCTAGCGTCTGGCTTCTAGCGATCAACTGCAACAGTTTGCGTGAATTCAAATACCCCCGGATGGTTCACCGGATCGACGCCCACGGCAATCACGCTCTTGGGCGGGAATTTACCCTCCAGCAGCAGCCGCGAGAGCGGATTCTCGATGCGCTGCTGGATGGCCCGCTTCAAGGGCCGGGCGCCGAACACCGGGTCGAAGCCCACCTTGGCCAGTTCGTCCATGGCCTGGTCGGATACCTGCAGGTGCAGGTCCATTTTTTCCAGCCGGGCACGCAGGTGCTGCAACTGGATGTCGGCAATGGCACGGATGTGCCGGGCGTCCAGGCCGTGGAAGACAACCGTTTCGTCGATACGGTTCAAAAACTCGGGGCGGAAGTGGGTTTTCAGCTCGCCCCACACGGCATCCTTGATGTCCTCCGCATCCTGGCCGACCATGCTCTGGATCAGGTGCGAGCCGATGTTGCTGGTCATCACGATCACGGTGTTCTTGAAGTCCACGGTACGGCCCTGGCCGTCAGTGAGGCGGCCATCGTCCAGCACCTGCAGCAGCACGTTGAACACGTCCGGGTGGGCTTTTTCCACCTCGTCGAGCAGCAGCACGGAATACGGCTTGCGGCGCACGGCTTCGGTCAGGTAGCCGCCCTCTTCATAGCCGACATAGCCGGGAGGCGCACCGATCAAACGGGCCACGCTATGCTTTTCCATAAACTCGCTCATATCGACGCGCAGCAGGTGGTCTTCGCTGTCGAACAAAAAGCCGGCCAGCGCCTTGCACAGCTCGGTCTTGCCCACCCCCGTGGGGCCAAGGAACAAAAAGCTGCCCAAAGGCCGGTTGGGGTCGGACAGGCCCGAACGCGAGCGGCGGATGGCGTTGGCCACGGCGGCAATCGCCTCGTCCTGCCCGACCACGCGCTGGTGCAGCTTGTCTTCCATGTGCAGCAGCTTTTCCTTTTCGCCCTGCATCATTTTGGATACGGGAATGCCGGTGGCGCGGCTGACCACTTCGGCGATTTCCTCTGCGCCCACTTGGGTGCGCAGCAGCTTGTGCGCCACGATCCCGCCCTCCTCGCTGGCCTGTGCGGCTTTCAGGCGCTTTTCCAGCTCGGGCAGCTTGCCGTATTGCAGCTCGGCCACCTTGGCCAAGTCGCCCTTGCGTTGCAGTTCGGTGATTTGCAGGCGCACCTGGTCGATGTCCTTGCGCAGTTGCTCGCTGCCCTGGGCACTGGCTTTTTCGGCTTTCCAGACTTCTTCCAGGTCGGCGTATTCGCGTTCCAGCTTTTGCAGTTCGTCCTCGATCAGGCCCAGGCGTTTTTGCGAAGCCTCGTCGGTTTCCTTCTTCATCGCTTCGCGCTCGATCTTGAGCTGGATCATGCGCCGCTCCAGACGGTCCATGACCTCGGGCTTGGAGTCGATCTCGATCTTGATCTTGGCTGCGGCCTCGTCGATCAGGTCGATGGCCTTGTCCGGCAGGAAACGGTCGGTGATGTAGCGGTGGCTGAGTTCAGCGGCAGCGAC
>JAHRXD010000031.1 GCA_019104825.1 Comamonas sp. | reverse complement strand
CGACTTCACCCCCGTGCCGCAATTGCCGCGCGGCTTTGACAACCTCACGGACGATGACAGCAGGCATGAGCAGGACATGGACGATGCCTGGCTGCATGAACCGTCCACAACCTGGTAAGCAAGCAGACCATGGCAACTTCTCGCATTCTCGGCCCGGACGGCCAGCCTATTCAACTGCCCGATCTGGACGAGCCGCAAACAGCCCGCCTGGCGCACCTGCAGCGCGAACTGCAAAGCCACCCCACGCGGGGCCTGACACCTTCCAGGCTGGCCCGCATTCTGGATGCGGCAGAAACCGGCGATCTGGTCGCGCAATTCGAGCTGTTCGAGGATATGGAGGAAAAAGACGGCCACATCGCCAGCGAGATGAACAAACGCCGCCGCGCCTGCATCCTGGACTGGCAAGTCGTCCCCCCGGAAAAATCCCCCACGCCCCTGGAAACCCGCAATGCGGCCCAGCTGGATGAATTGCTGCAAGAGCTGCCCGACTTTGAAGACCTGCTGTTCGACGTGACCGACGCCATTGGCAAAGGCTTTGCCTGCCTGGAAATCGAGTGGCACCGGGTTGAGGGCCTGTGGCTACCCAAAACGCTCACCCACCGCCCGCAAAGCTGGTTCAGCCTGCACCGGGGCTACCGCCAGGAATTGCGCCTGCGCAGTGACAAGGCGGTGGACGGCATCCCTGGTGAGCCTTTAACCCCCTTTGGCTGGGTGACGCATGTCCACAAGGCCAAAAGCGGCTACTTGGAGCGCTCGGCACTGTTTCGCCAATTGGTGTGGACGTATTTGTTCAAAAACTACAGCGTGGGCGATCTGGCCGAGTTTCTGGAGATTTACGGCATCCCCCTGCGCATTGGCAAATACCCCAGCAGCGCCAGCGAAAAAGACAAAGCCATGCTGCTGCGTGCCCTGGCCAGCATTGGCCACAACGCAGCGGGCATCGTGCCCGAAGGCATGTTGCTGGAGTTCAAGAATGCCGCCACGGGCGACCCCAAAGCCTTCGAGCTGATGATGAACTGGTGCGAGCGCAACCAAAGCAAAGTCATCCTGGGCGGCACGCTGACCAGCGGCGCCGACGGCAAAAGCAGCACCAATGCCCTGGGCAAAATCCACAACGAGGTGCGCAAGGATTTGCGCGATGGCGACGTGCGCCAGCTCAACAGCACCCTCACCCGCGACCTGGTCTACGCCATCGCCTGCCTCAATGGCCTGGCCCCCGATGGCCTGCGCCGCTGCCCGCAATTCAAACTCAACGCCCAGGAGGCAGAGGATTTGACCGCCTATGCCGATGCACTGCCCAAGCTGGTAAGCATTGGCCTGCGCCCCACCGTCAAATGGACGCATGAGCAGTTGGGCATCCCCATGCCCGAAGAGGGCGAGGCCGTGCTGACGCTGCCCGGTGGCCTCCCAATCAACGCCCCGGTCGGCGTACCGGCCACCATGGCCGCCCTGACTGCCTTGCCCGCACCATCCCCAGCGATTGCCACCCCTGCGCTGACGCCGCCTGTTGCCATGCAGGCGCAGTTGGCGCAGCAGTCGGAAGCGGCCACCGCCCCCTGGCTGGCCAGCATCCGCCACCTTGTGGAAACCGCCGCCAGCCTGGAAGAAATCCGCGACGGCCTGGAGCAACTGCTGCCGGACATGACCTTGGCGCAATACGCCCAGGCCATGGGCCAGGCCCTGACAGCCGCCCATCTGGCCGGGCGCTACGACGTTCTGCAAGAAGCAACAGGCCATGGCTGATACTGCCACCACCGCCGCCACCGCTGCGTATGGCAGCCTGCCCTTTGCCGAGCAAATTGCGTTCTTCAAGCGCAAGCTGAACCTGCCCACCACCAGCTGGACAGACATTTACACCCAGGAACACGACTACGCCTTTGTCGTGGCCGGAGCCAACCGCGATGCCATCGTGACGGACTTCCGAGCGGCGGTGGAAAAGGCGATTGCCGAAGGGACAACGCTGGAGGACTTCCGCAAGGACTTTGACCACATCGTTACCCGGCACGGCTGGGACTACAACGGCAGTCGCAACTGGCGCAGCAAAGTCATCTACGACACCAACCTGTCCACCAGCTACGCCGCCGGGCGCTGGGAGCAATTGCAGGATGCCCCCTACTGGCAATACGACCATGCCGATTGGGTGCAAACCCCGCGCGAGCAACACGAAGCATGGGATGGCCTGGTGCTGGCCAAGGATGACCCCTGGTGGCGCACACATTACCCGCCCAACGGCTGGGGCTGCCAGTGCAGCGTGCGCGGCCTGTGGCCCCGTGACCTGCAGCGCCTGGGCAAAACCGGCCCCGATGCCACGCCCCCCGTGCAGTGGGTAGAGCGCACCATCGGCAAGAACAGCCCCAACGGCCCGCGCACCGTGCAAGTACCCGAAGGCATCGACCCGGGGTTTGAATACGCCCCGGGCCGCTCCCGGCTGCAAAGCGCCATGCCGCCAGAGCGGCCCGAGCCGCCTGTGCCCGGCAGCGCAGGAGGGCATGGCCTACCCAATCAACGGCCGTTGGAACCGCTGCCACCTCCTCGCACCATCCCTGCCAAGGTGCTTTTGCCGCAAGGACTGCCGCCTGAAACATACGTACAAGGCTTTCTGCAACCCTTTGGTGCCACATTGGAGCAACCCGCCATTGTTCGTGATGTGGTGGGCGAAAGGCTGGTGGTTGGCAGGGAGTTGTTCCAGACTGCCCAGGGAGCATGGAAGGTGCTTAAACGCGGCCGGGAACAATTCTTGCCCTTGCTGGCGCAAACCTTGCTTCAACCCGATGAAGTCTGGGTGCGTCTGGAATGGTTGTATACCCTGCAAAAGGCCGTGGTACGGCGCCGCTACGTTGCGCGGTTTGCAGTGGCAGAGCAGGAAGTGCCCGCACTGGTCGTGTTTGAACATGGGCAAGACGGGTGGGCAGGCATTACCGTGTTCCAAGGTGCTGCGCAAAGCACTGACGATTGGCGGGTCGGTGTGCGGCTGTACCAGCGCAAATAAGAAAACCCGGCACGACGCCACATGCTGGGTTCCTCCGGGGGTAGGGTCGGTGGGCCTGGCGCGGCCTTCTCCCCCGATGAGTTGCAGTTATTTTAGCCACAGGAGCCAAAAAATGGCAGGTTCGCACATTACCGTCACCGTTTCCCCTCAAACAGCCGAGGCCCGGCTGCAGCATCTACAGACGATTTTGGCCAGTCCCGGTGAAATGCTGGCCCAGGTCGGTGAACATCTGATGAGAACCACCAAAGACAGGTTCAGATCCCAGATTGCTTCGGACGGTACGCCTTGGCAAGCTTTGCAGCCTCGTTATCAACGGCGCAAGAAGAAAAACAAGGACAAGATCCTGACGTTGAGCGCAGACCTGCGCCGCTTCATTACCTGGCAGCCCGATGGACAAGATGCCGTGAAGGTAGGCTCGAATCGCAAGTACGCAGCCATCCACCAGTTCGGCGGAACCATCCAGAAAAAAGCACGCCAGAGCAGCGTGCATTTTGGGGTGGGCAAGGCCAAACACCTGTTCGTCAAGAAAAGCAAGGCCGCCCGCAGCAAGCAAGTGACCATCGGCGCACATGAGGTCACGATCCCTGCCCGCCCTTTCCTTGGCCTATCTGCCCACGACCGCCGCGAGATTACCGAGATCACCCTGGAGTGGCTACAGCGATAATTTCCATCAGGGGAATCAAAATCTTGCCTTGCTATCATGATGCGCTGATCCGCCTGATCGAAGGCAAAACCAAGAATTGAGATCGCCAGTAGTTTCAGTAGCTGCAACTCAATTTCAAATCGGTATTGCGGTACGTCACGCTATGTGCCACAAAATTTCGATTTATCGCGCCTCTCCCCTTTTCTTTATCTCACTTCGTTTCACCAGAAACAGCCCTTCCACCAGCGCGGGCGGCAGGGTGGCCGACGACAGCAGCACGCGGCTGCCCAGCAGGCCCGCCCAATGCACCAGCCGGGTGAGGGCGGGCAGGTCGGCCATGTCGAAATCGTCCGGCTCGTCCAGCACCAGATCGCTGCTCAGGAGGCGCAGCATGGGCGCGATCTGGCGGCCACCGCGCAGGCTTTCGGTGGCGGGGGTGAGGTGATCCACGGTGCAGACCAGCAAAGGGGCGGCAATCAGGGCGCGGGTTTTGGCATCGTCGGTCAGGCGTTGCAGCAGCGGGTGCTGGTCGTTGCCTTCGTACAGCACGGTGCCTGCTTCGTCCAGCAAGTCCTGGCGCGAGGCGGAGCCGGTGGCTTCGGCCTGTTGTTCCCAATATTCGAACAGCGCACGGCTGGCGCTGCCGCCGACCTGGATGGCCAGTTGCTCGTCGCCCAGTCCCAGGTCGTTTTGAAAGCTGCGCCCGGTTTGCAGTGTCAGCGTGCGCAGGCCGATGGCAAAGGCGCAGCGTATCCCTGTGGCCGGGTCGGCCAGGGCGTTCATCACGCGGGCGTTGGCCAGCGTCTTGCCGCAGCCGGTGGAGGCCATATTGACGATGAAAGCGCCCTGCGTGGTGGCCTGGGTGCGCAGGCTGGCGGCCAGGTCGGCGGACTTGTCCTGCCAGGCAAAGCGGGCGTCGGCGCTGCGCTTTTTGAGCGGTTTGTGGTTTTTCAGCGCGGGCAGGCTTTGCACCAGGCTGGGCAGCGAGCGGGCCACCAGCGTGGCGTGGGCTTGGACGCCCAGCAGATGCTCGTCAAGGGTTTGATTGAAAATCGGGTCTTGGCGCTTACCAGGAAAGCGCTGATAGCTATCGTCTTTGATAGTGTTGGCGGCCAGTGGATAGCCTGCATTGAGAAAAGGCTGGCGGCGTGCCGTGTCCGTGATGCTGGAATAGTGGTGGTCGGCCAGCATCAGGCACAGGCGCGAGACATGCATGGCGAAGGGGTCGTGCAACACCTGCCCATTGGCGGGGGCTTGCGATAACTCCAGCAGCTTGCGGGCGTAGCGGGCGGCTTGCTTGCGCCATGCGGGCGTGGCCACCGGCAGGCCGTGGGGGAAGTGCCAGTGCGCTTGCACCGTGGCGGGGTCTGCACGTTCGCGCGGTTCGTTCCAGTCGGCGCTGATACGGGCCAGGATGCCGTCCAGCTCGTTGGCATTGACGAAGCGGGGATGGGCGCCAAAGCGCCGCCACTGTGCGCGGGATGCGTCCATGTCTTCGTCGCAACTGCCATCCGGCCGCTTGACGGGCAGGCACGGCAGGCGGTGGTGGGTGAATACCAGCCAGGCCACCGCCTGGGCCAGCGGCGGCAGTTGGGCGAAGGGCAGATGCTGCGCGGCCTGGGGTTCATCCAGTCCGTCGCGCAGCAGGCGGTGGTTCAGCCACAGGGCTTCAAAGGCTTGCGCATCCGTATCCGGTTCGGCGCAGGCGGCCAGTCGTTGCAGCCAGCCGGCATCGCCATCACTGCCCACGAACGCCTGGAACAGCCGCACCGACACCCACTCGTGCCGGTAGTGGTTGCGCTCACGCAGGCCGGGGTTGCGCAGTCGGTTCTGAAAGGCCTGCGTGGCCTTGCCCAGGTCATGCAGCAGGGCGGCCAGCGCGGCCAGGGCCGTCATCAGCGGCAGGTGATGCCAGGCGTTTTCGTCCTCGGTGCGCAGCACGTTGCGGGCGGTGGTGTTGGTGGGCACGGCGCCCTGGTCGTTGAACTGGCGGGCGTCGCCCACCACCCACAGCAGCTCGCTGTGGTCGCGCCCGCGTATCCAGTGGCAGGCGACGGCGGTGTTCTTGCGGGCGCTCTGGCGCAGCAGGCGGCGCACGGTGTCCAGCCCGGCCTGGGTGATGGGCGTTTGCCAGGTACGCTCGCCCCGGCGCTCGGCAAACTGGTCGAGGATGCGGCGCGTCTCGGTCAGCGCGTTCTTGGAGCATTGGGCAACGAACAGCACGTTCATGCGCGGCCCTCCTGCGGCGATTGTTTTGCCAACCGGGCGGTTTGCAGGGCGATTTCCTTGAGCGTGTCGATCATGAAGTCCAGCGACTCGCTGTGCGTCAGCGCCTCGATGCACTGGCGGCGGAACTGCTGCTCGTCGTCGCCGCGCATGGCCGCGAGAAAGGCCTGCGGCAGGATGGCCGCATCCTTGACCAGATCGGCTGCGTCGAAAACTAGCCCGCCGCGCCGTGTTTTGCCGTGCAGCACCGCCAGGCCGTGCGGCAGGCCCAGCACCCAGGTGGCGGTGGCGCCCAGGCCATAGGCCAGGTAGTTGCCATGGTCGAGGAAACGGTTCGCCGCATCGGTGCCCGTGCCGCGCTTGGCGCGGGTGAACTCGCCGTAGCCCACGGCATCGACAGCCAGCTTGAACAGTGCCTTGGTGAGCTGCGCCTCGTCGGTCAGCAGCGCCGTCACGTCCGGGGCGTTGGCGATACGCGGCGTGAACTGCTGCACCAGTGCCTGTAGGCGGGCCTGATCAACGGCGAAACCGGCTTCGCGCAGGGCACGGGTGTTCCACGCTGCCGGCAGGCGTTGCAGCCGCCGGGTTTGCAACTGCTGGGCGGCGTGCAGGCGCAGTTCGTCGTCGAACCAGAACTGCACCCAGGCCTGCAGGTACTCGGTGGGCCGGTACTCGCTTTGCGGGGACAGCCAGGCCACTTCCACGTCCACCTCGCTGGCAGAAAACAAGGGCGTTCCGCCCCCGCCGCAAAAGCC
>JAHRXD010000282.1 GCA_019104825.1 Comamonas sp. | reverse complement strand
TGCGCTGCATCAACCTGCTGGAAAAACCCCAGCAGGGACGCATCATCGTCGCCGGGGAAGAACTGCAACTCAAGGCCGGACGCACCGGCGAACTGGAAGCCGTGCAGCCCAGGCAACTGCAACGCCTGCGCACCAAGCTGGCCATGGTGTTCCAGCACTTCAACCTGTGGGCGCACAAAACCGTGCTGCAAAACATCGTCGAAGCGCCCATCCACGTCCTGGGCCTGCCCAGAGACGAAGCCATCGCCCGCGCCCGCAAATACCTGCAACTGGTCGGCCTGGAAGGCCGCGAGGACGTCTACCCCAACCACATGAGCGGCGGCCAGCAGCAGCGCGTGGCCATCGCCCGCGCCCTGGCGGTGGAGCCGGAAGTGATGCTGTTCGACGAACCCACCAGCGCCCTCGACCCCGAACTGGTCGGCGAAGTGCTGCGCGTCATGCAGGTGCTGGCCCAGGAGGGGCGCACCATGGTCGTCGTCACTCACGAAATCGGCTTCGCCCGCGAAGTCTCCAACCACGTCGTGTTTCTGCACCAGGGCTTGATCGAGGAACAGGGCGACCCCAAACAGGTACTCATCCACCCGCAAAGCGAGCGGCTGGCGAAGTTCTTGTCGGGCAGCTTGAAGTAAAAGAGAGCTTCTTGCGCTTTTATTTATTAGGTTTCAGGTGGTTTTCTGCCTGAAACCTTTGTTTTATAGGCGGTAACAGCTATATCTTCTATTCTTTCCTCTGGTTAGCAGGGTGCCCTTTAAAATTGATAGCATCCTTACAATGCCTAGAAATTTTTGTCCAATGGGCAAGAAGTCAAATGGCTGCAATGTGCAACGATGGAAGGTGACAGCATGACTACCGTAACCCCCTTAGACCCCCGTGTCTCCGAATTCGAGACACAAGAGCAGGCCGACAGTTATGACCGCTGGTTCAAAGCCAAGGTGCAAGAGGCCATTGACAGCAAAAAGCCGCGCATTCCGCACGATCAGGTAATGGCCG
Source organism: Comamonas sp. (assembly GCA_019104825.1). Classification (GTDB taxonomy): domain Bacteria; phylum Pseudomonadota; class Gammaproteobacteria; order Burkholderiales; family Burkholderiaceae_C; genus Comamonas; species Comamonas nitrativorans. The sequence continues at coordinate 8,370 of JAHRXD010000282.1, read as the reverse complement.
AAATGTGGGCCGTTATCGATCAGCACGTACCGAAGAAAGCCATGGCCTGATGTTGTCCATCGTCTGGGCCGATGAGGCGCGGGCCGATCTGCTGGACATCGTGCGCTATGTGGCCGAGCGCAATCCGGCGGCGGCTGTGCAATTGGGGCGCAGCATCGAAGAAAGCGTTTGGCCGCAGCCAGAGCACCCCTATCTGTTTCGTCCTGGCAGAATGCCTGGCACGCGCGAGATCGTGGCCCATCGGAACTACATCGTTGTGTACCGCGTTGAGCTGGCCTGCATTGAGGTGCTGCGCGTAGTACACGCCCGCCAAGAGTACCCCTGAGAAGGCTGCCCACGCCCCCTAAAATCCCCCCAGCCGCACTTTGCGGCTGTTGTCGTTGGCCCCGCGCCGTTTGCTTTGTTCCTGCGCCTTGCCTGGCGCCCTGTTTCTGCCTGCCATGCTTTTGCCCAAACTCACCCCCGGCCAACGCTTTGCCCACCCTCTGCCCGCTGCCAGTGCGGATGCGCTGTTTCTGGCCCAGCTGGCGCGGCGGGAGAAGGCGGCGGGACAGGTTACGGCCATTGTCTGTGCCGATGCGGGCGATGCCCGGCGCCTGCAGGAGGAGATCGGCTTTTTCCTGCCGGGCCTGCGCTGCGCCCTGTTCCCGGACTGGGAGACGCTGCCCTACGACCAGTTTTCCCCGCACCAGGATTTGATCAGCGAGCGGCTGGCGACGCTGTGGGCCATCCGCCAGGGCGAGGTGGACGTGGTGCTGCTGCCCGCCAGCACGGCGCTGTACCGGCTGGCGCCGCCGTCGTTTCTGGCGGCTTACACGTTTTCGTTTGCCCAGGGACAGCAGTTGGACGAGGCCAAGCTGAGGGCGCAGCTCACCCTGGCGGGCTACCAGCACGTCAGCCAGGTGGTGGGGCATGGCGAATACGCGGTGCGCGGCAGCCTGATCGACCTGTTCCCGATGGGCAGCAGCAGCCCCTACCGGGTGGATTTGTTCGACGACGAGATCGACAGCATCCGCACCTTCGACCCCGACACCCAGCGCAGCCAGCACGAGGTGAAGTCCGTGCGCCTGCTGCCGGGGCGGGAGTTTCCGATGGACGAAGCCGCCCGCAGCCAATTCCGCAACCGCTGGCGCGAGCTGCTGGAGGGCGATCCGACCAAGAGCCGCATCTATAAAGACATGGGCGCCGGGCTGGCCACGGCAGGCATCGAGTATTACCTGCCGCTGTTCTTCGAGGACACGGCCACGGTGTTCGACTATCTGGGCGAACACGCCACCCTGGTGCTGCACGGCGACCTGGAAGCGCCGCTGCAACGCTTCTGGCAGGACACGCGCGAACGCTGGCGGATGCTGCAAGGCGCCCCGGAACACCCGGTGCTGCCGCCCGAGGCGCTGTTCCTCAGCGCCGAGCAGTTCTACACCCTGTCCAAGCCCTACGCCCAGCTGGCCCTGCGCCCAGGGGGCAGCGGCAACGGTACAGGCAGCGGCAGCCTGGAGGCGATGGCCGAAGTGGCCGCACTTCCGCCCCTGACTGCCGAGCGCAGCAGCGAAGAACCCTTGCAGCGCCTGCAAGACCACATGCGCCAAAGCGGGCGGCGCACGCTGATCCTGGCCGAAAGCGCCGGACGGCGCGAAAGCCTGCTGGATTTTCTGCGGGCCAGCGCCATCGCGCCCACGGCGTTTGCCAGCCTGCAAGCCTTCCAGCAGGGGCAGGCAGCGGTGGGCATGGCCGTCGGCCCCCTGGTGCGCGGCTTTGCCTGGCTGGAAGCCGGGCTGGACCTGATCACCGAAACCGAGCTGTTCGCCGCCAGCAGCGGCGGCGTGCGCCGGCGCAGAAAGCAGGAGCAGGTCAGCGATGTGGACATGCTCATCCGCGACCTGTCGGAGCTGAAGATCGGCGACCCCGTCGTCCATAGCCAGCACGGCATTGGCCGCTACCTGGGCCTGATCCACATGGACATGGGCCAGACCGACCCGGACGGCAACCCGGCGCTACAGGAATTTCTACACCTGGAATACGCCGACAAGGCCGCGCTGTACGTGCCGGTCAGCCAGTTGCAGCAGATCAGCCGCTACACCGGCGTCACGCCCGAATCGGCCCCGCTGCACAAGCTGGGCGGCACGCAGTGGGAAAAAGCCAAGCGCAAGGCGGCAGAACAGGTGCGCGATGCCGCCGCCGAGCTGCTCAACATCTACGCCCGCCGCGCCGCCCGCCAGGGCCACGCCTTTCGCCTGAACGCGCAGGATTACGAACAGTTTGCCGAGGACTTCGGCTTCGAGGAAACCGCCGACCAGCAGGCCGCCATCACCGCCGTGATTCACGACCTGATCAGCCCGCAGCCCATGGATCGTCTGGTCTGCGGCGACGTGGGCTTCGGCAAGACCGAGGTGGCCCTGCGGGCCGCCTTTGTCGCCGCCATGGGCGGCAAGCAGGTGGCCCTGCTGGCGCCAACCACCCTGCTGGCCGAGCAGCATTACCAGACGCTGGTCGATCGCTTCGCCAGATGGCCGGTGCGCATTGCCGAGATGAGCCGCTTTCGCACCGCCAAGGAAATCAACGCCGCCCTGCGCGGGCTGGAGGAAGGCAGCATCGACATCGTGGTGGGCACGCACAAGCTATTGAGCGCCAACACCAAGTTCAAAGACCTGGGCCTGCTCATCATCGACGAGGAACACCGCTTCGGCGTGCGCCACAAGGAGGCGATCAAGGCCCTGCGGGCCGAGGTGGACGTGCTGACGCTGACCGCCACCCCCATCCCCCGCACCATGGGCATGGCGCTGGAGGGGCTGCGTGATTTATCGGTGATCGCCACCGCGCCGCAGCGGCGGCTGGCGATCAAGACCTTTGTGCGCTCCGAGAGCCAGGGCGTGATCCGCGAGGCGGTGCTGCGCGAGTTCAAGCGTGGCGGGCAGGTCTACTTTCTGCACAACGAAGTGGAAACCATCGAAAACCGCCGCCAGAAGCTGGAAGAAATCCTGCCCGAAGCCCGCATCGCCGTGGCCCACGGCCAGATGCCCGAGCGCGAGCTGGAGCGCGTGATGCGCGACTTTGTCGCCCAGCGCTTCAACCTGCTGCTGTGTTCGACCATCATCGAAACCGGCATCGACGTGCCCACGGCCAACACCATCATCATGGCGCGGGCCGACAAGTTCGGCCTGGCCCAGCTGCACCAGCTGCGCGGGCGCGTGGGCCGCAGCCACCACCAGGCCTACGCCTACCTGATGGTGCCGGACGTGCAAAGCCTGACCAAGCAGGCCCAGCAGCGCCTGGAGGCCATTCAGGAGATGGAGGAGTTGGGCAGCGGCTTCTACCTGGCCATGCACGACCTGGAAATCCGTGGCGCAGGCGAGGTGCTGGGCGACAACCAGAGCGGCAACATGACCGAGATCGGCTTCCAGCTCTACAACGAAATGCTGGCCGAAGCCGTGCGCAGCCTGAAAGCCGGGCACGAGCCGGACTTGCTCTCGCCCCTGTCCGCCACCACCGAAATCAACCTGCACGCCCCCGCCCTGCTGCCCAGCGACTACTGCGGCGACGTGCAATTGCGCCTGTCACTGTATAAGAAGCTGGCAACCGCCAAAACCAGCGGCCAGATCGATGCGCTGCTGGAAGAAATCGTCGACCGCTTCGGCAAGCTGCCGCACCAGACGCAGACCCTCATCGACACCCACCGCCTGCGCGTACTGTGCGAGCCCTATGGCGTGCTGAAGGTCGATGCCGCCCCGGGCATGATCAACATCACCTTCAAGCCCAACCCGCCGATCGACCCGATGCACATCATCCAGCTCATCCAGAAAAACAAGCACATCAAGCTGGCCGGCAACGACAAGCTGCGCATCGAACGCGCCCTGCCCGACCCCGCCACCCGTGCCCACCTGGTGCGCGACGTGCTGAAAAACCTGGGCACGCCCACCCCGGCCCCCGCCCCGCAGCCGCGCGAGGCCGCCCATGCTTGAAAGCGCCTGCGCCCTCATCGCCCTGGCCGTGGCCCTGCTGCTGCGCCCCTGGCGGCAACTGGCCAGCCGCCGCCCGCTGGTGACGCAAAGCAGCGGCGACGCCAGCGGGCTGTGGACGCCGCTGCTGGCCACCCTGGTGGTGCTGCCCTGGATGTGGGCGCTGCCCACGCTGCACCAGATGCCGCTGCAACTGCAATGGTCGGGCGCCTGCCTGGTGCTGCTGATGCTGGGCTGGCCGCTGGCGGTGCTGGCGCTGCTGGCCGTGGGCGGCATCGCCTGGCTGCTGTCGCCCAGCCTGACGCCCTGGGCTGCGCTGTCGCTCACCGTCTGGCACGGGCTGGTACCGGCCACCCTGGCCCTGGGCTGGGGGGCGCTGCTGCGGCGCCTGCTGGGCACCAAGGTCTTCGTCTACATCTTTGGCCGGGGGTTTTTCGGCACGGTTCTGTGCCTGTTCGTCGCCGGGCTGCTGGCCCAGGCGGCAGGCGAGCCGCTGCCCGGCGTGCAGCAGGAGCTGGGCAAGATCGCCCGCTGGCTGATGGCCTGGGGCGATGCGGTGGTGACGGGGATGATGGTGTCGGTCTTTGTCGCCTACCGCCCGCAGTGGCTGGCCACCTGGTCGGACGACCTGTATCTGTACCAGCAAAAAACGCCGGGAGAAAAGTAAGCATTGATAGCTGCTTCCGCTGACCAATAAACAAATTCAGACATAAAAGGCATTGAATCTGTTTATTGGTCAGCGGAAGAAGCTATTTTTACTATAGCTCGTCGATCGGCACCGGCTTACTGAACAGGTAGCCCTGGTAGATCAGGCAGCCGTTGGCGCTCAGGGCCTGCTGCTGCTCGGCGGTTTCCACCCCTTCGGCAATCACGTCCAGGCCCAGGTTGTTCGCCATGGTGACGATGGTGCGGACAATGGCCGTGGCCCGGTCGTCCTGCCCCAGGTTGTTGACGAAGCTTTTGTCGATCTTCAACTGGCTGAGCGGCAAGTCGCGCAGATACGCCAGCGAGGAATAGCCGGTGCCGAAGTCGTCCAGGGAAAAGCGCACCCGGTACTTTTGCAGGGCGGCCATTTTCTGGATGGCATCCTGCGGGTTTTCCAGCAGCAGGGTTTCGGTCAGCTCCAGCTTCAGCAGCTCGGGCGCCGCGCCAGTTTCGGCCAGCACCTGCACGACCTGGGCCACAAAGTCGGGCTGGCGCAACTGCCGCCCGCTGATGTTCACGGCAATGCACCAGTCGCGGCGCTCGGGCACCTGCGCCCAGCGCACCAACTGCTCGCAGGCAGCTTGCAGCACCCACTGGCCCATGGGGACGATGAGCCCGGTTTCCTCCGCCAGGGGGATGAACTCCCCGGGCGGCACCAGTCCGCGCTGCGGGTGCTGCCAGCGCACCAGGCCTTCCACCCCGGTGATGCGCCCCTGGTGGTCGACCTGGGGCTGGTAGAACAGGCGCAACTGCCCCTCCTGCAAGGCAATGCGCAGGGATTTTTCCAGCGCCAGGCGCTCCAGCACGCCTTGCTGCATTTCAGGGTTGAAAAAGCGCACGGTGTTGCGCCCATCCTCCTTGGCGCGGTACATGGCTAGGTCGGCGTACTGCATCAAATCCTGGATGGCGACGGTGGTGCCGGTAAACAGGGCGACGCCGATGCTGCCGGTGACTTGCACTTCCTGCCCTTGCAGCTCGACCGGCCGGGCCAGCACCGCCAGAATATCCTGCGCGACCACTTCGGCCTGGGCGGCAGCTTTCAGCGCCTGCACGTCCAGCCCCTCCAGCACCACGACGAATTCATCGCCCCCCAGTCGCGCGACGGTGTCGCCTTCACGCACCACGGCCCGCAAACGCTGCCCCACCTGGGAGAGCAGCACGTCCCCCTGCTCATGCCCCAGGCTGTCGTTGATGATTTTGAAGTTGTCCAGATCGATGAACATCAACGCCCCGGACACACCGGAACGGGCGCTGTTTTCCACCGCGTGCTGCAACCGGTCGAGCAGCAGGCGGCGGTTGGGCAGCCCGGTAAGCAGGTCGTAGAACGCCAGATGGCGGATCTCATCCTCCGCCGCCTTGCGGTGCGTGATGTCAACCAGGGCGCTCACGTAGTGCGTGACTTCCTGCGCCTCGTTCTTGACGGCGGTAATGGTGAGCCATTCGGGAAAGATTTCGCCGTTCTTACGGCGGTTCCAGATCTCTCCCGCCCACGCCCCGGTCGTGTCCAGCGCCGACCGCATGGCCGCGTAGAACTGCGGCCCATGCCGCCCGGATTTGAATAAATCGGGGCCTCGGCCCACGGCCTCCTGCGCGGTGTAGCCGGTAATGTCGGTAAAGGCGCGATTGACCTGCAGGATGATGCCCTGGGCGTCCGTGACGAACATCCCCTCCTGCGATTCGAAGGCGATGGCGGCAATGCGCAATTTTTCCTGCGCACCTGACCATTCATGGTGGTAGCGGGCAAACAGGCGGCGCGACCAGCGCGAGAACCCCAGCGATCCGAGCACACCCGCCAGGAGCGATCCCAGCACCACCAGCGCCAGCTCGGTCCGCTGCTGGTTCACATTACGAGCCTGGAATTGCATCTCGGCTTGCCACGTTGCCTCCAGTTCGTCATTGAACATGGAGGTGGTCAGCACCCAGCCCCAGGGGGCATACGCGGTGACCAGGGCGGTCTTGCGCCCCAGAGGGGCATCCGGCGCGGCGCCGGGACGGGGCCAGTCGTATTCGACAAAACCGCCACCGGCCTGTGCAGTCGCTCGCAGCTTTTGCAACGCCTGGCGCTGCACGGGCAGCATCTGCTCAGGCAACAGGCCCTCCAGCGAGGGGTCGCTGGGACTGAGCAGCGAGCGCCCCTGCTGGTCGATCAGCCCCACCGTCCCGGTGCTGCCGAAGCGCAGGGCGCGCAGGCGCTGCATGGCCTCTTTTTTCTGTTGCTCTTCCCACTCGAAAAAATAATCTCCCGTGCCGATCAGCCAGTCGAAGGGGGCAAAGTGGCGCACGTAGGCGATTTTTTGCGCCATTTCCTGCGGTTTTTTCGGGTGGTACCAACGGTAGTGGAAAAAGCCGTTGCCCTGGGGCACCAGGGCTGCATTGATCAACCCCTTCATGACGTAGGAACCGGAATCGTCCCGGCTGTCCAGCCCGGCCCGCCCTTCATATTCGGGGGTCGTGGGCAGCAGGACGAAATCGCCCTGCATCGAGTCGATGAAGATATACCCGCGCCCATCAAAAAAGCGCAGGGGGCGCAAGGCCTCGACGATCAAGCGCTTGACCTCTGCAAGCGGGCGCCTGGGCGCTTCCTGCGCATAAATGGCCTCGGCCACATGCAGGGCCGCATCCGTCTGCTCGGCAATGTTGTGGCGCATCACCTCCTCGGTGCGCTTGCGCAGAAACTCCAGGTAGCCGATGGCCGATTGCAGCTCCGCGCTCAGGCGCTCTTGCTGCTGCTGGGCAATGGCCTGCGTCAGCCGCTCCCGGAATGCCTGCTGCTGATGCTCGTTGCGCCACGAATAAAAGCTGGCCAAAGCCAAAGTCACGGCCAGCAACAGCCCCAGCGTGCCGATCAGGTGCAGCCGGGGCATGACGGTTTCATTGACCGAAAGAAAAGTATTTTTGTGTTCAGACAAGTTCGTGGACCTTCCCCCGACTACACCACCACCGGCTCCGGCTCCAGCCGGATGCCGAAGCGCTCGTACACGCTGGTCTGGATGGCGGCGGCCAGGGTCATCACCTCGCCACCGGTCACGCTGCTGCTGCGCGTGCCGCGATTGACCAGCACCAGCGCCTGCTGCTCGTACACCCCGGCGCGGCCCAGGCTCTTGCCCTTCCAGCCGCAGGCGTCGATCAGCCAGCCAGCGGCCAGCTTCACGCTGCCGTCCGGCATCGGGTAGTGCACGATTTTCGGCTCGCGGGCGATGATGTCGCGGCACTGGTCTTCGGTCACGGCAGGGTTCTTGAAGAAGCTGCCCGCATTGCCCAGCACGGCCGGGTCGGGCAGCTTGGCACGGCGGATGGCGCACACCCAGTCGAAAATCTGCCGCGCATCCGGCGCGGGGTTGCCGCTGGCTTCCACGCGGCGTTGCAGCTCCAGGTAGCCCAGCTCGGGCCGCCACGCCTTGGGCAGGGCCAGCCGCACCTGGGTGATCACGGCCCGGCCCGCCAGCCCGAAATTGTCCGGCTGCGCCGCCGTGTGCTTGAACACCGAATCGCGGTAGCCGAAGGCGCACTGCGCCGCATCCAGCGTCAACGTCTGGCCGGTGTGCAAGTCCACCGCGTCCAGACTGTGGAAGCGGTCTTGCAGCTCCACCCCGTAGGCGCCGATGTTCTGCACCGGTGCCGCGCCCACGGTGCCGGGGATGAGGGCCAGGTTCTCCAGCCCGCCCCAGCCCTGCGCCAGCGTCCAGGCCACCAGATCGTGCCAGCGCACCCC
>JAHRXD010000276.1 GCA_019104825.1 Comamonas sp. | reverse complement strand
CGGTAGCGGCCAGCGAGATCAGGACAATCCCCACCAGGATACGCAAAACGCGGTCGACGCCGCCCATGTTGGCTTTCATAGCAATGCTCCTTCAAACAAAACGCGCAAGATCACGCAAGCTGCTAGTTGGTATTATTATATAAATATTTAAATTATTTGTCCCGCAACTTTTCCCAGGAGGATGTATGAGCACCTTTGACCATGCCGGTCTGACCCAGAACATCAACACGGCCCTCAAGAGCTTTCGCCAGTCGCAAAGCCAGGTCATGCAGAACTTCTACCAAATGTCCCAGGCGGCGATGGTTGATGGCGCCATCGATGCCAAGACCAAGGAGCTGATCGCCCTGGCCATCGGCGTGACGCAGAAATGCTCGGGCTGCATCGGCTTTCACGTCCAGGCGCTGCACAAGCTGGGCGCCACGCGGGCCGAACTGGACGAAATGCTGGGCATCTGCGTCTACATGGGCGGCGGCCCGGCCCTGATGTACTGCGCCGAGGCCATCGACGCCTGGGAAAAACTCGCAGTCAAAACAGCTTAACCGCCCACCACAGCGCGGCCACGCCGCCCGGGCCACGGATTCCCCCTAAGATCGCCCCCTGTTGCGAAATCAAGAGGCAAGAGGGGAGCGAAGATGGAAATGTTTGGCCCGTTGGATCACGTGGCGCTGCTGCTGGTAGCCGCTTTTCTGGCCGGAGCGCTCAATGCCGTGGCCGGGGGCGGCAGCTTTCTGACCCTGCCGGCGCTGGTCTTTACCGGCGTGCCCGCCGTCACCGCCAATGCCACGGGCACGGTGGCGTTGCTGCCCGGCTACGCGGCCAGCACCTGGGGCTTTCGCGAAGACATGGCGGCGCCGCCGGGGCTGTCGATGAAGCTGTCGGTGGCCCTGTCGCTGCTGGGCGGCGCTGCCGGTGCCGGGCTGCTGCTGGTCACGTCCGACGCCACCTTCAAGAAAGTCGTGCCCTGGTTGCTGCTGGGCGCCACCGCCCTGTTCGCCTTCGGCCCGCAGATCCGCGCCTGGGCCGCAGGCCAGCAGCACGGCAGCCCCTCGACGGTCAAGGCCGCGCTGGGGATGCTGGCCGTGGCGTTTTACGGCGGCTACTTCAACGGCGGCCTGGGCATCCTGTGCCTGGCGCTGTTCAGCCTGCTGGGCCAGACCAACCTGAACGCCATGAACGGCATGAAGAACCTGGTGTCCACCCTGCTCACCGCCATCGCCGTCGGCGTGTACGCCGCCGGCGGCATCGTGCTGTGGCCCCAGGCGCTCTTGATGATGGTGGCGGCCACCGCCGGGGGCTACGGCGGCGCCCGCGTGGCCCGCAAAATCCCCGCACCGATACTGCGCTGGGGCATCGTGGTCACGGGGCTGGTCATGTCGGTACTGTTCTTCACCAAGGTCTGAGCGGCAGGAAGCAGCACAAAACCGTCGGCACGGGCAAAAACTGGCTGAAAATCGGCGCTCTTTGCTTGCCAGGAGTTGCCATGGGCCAACCCACCATGATTGCCGCCATCGACTTGGGCTCGAACAGCTTTCGCCTGGAGATCGGGTATTTCCAGCCCCAGGGCTTCATGCGCACGCACTACCTCAAGCGCACGCTGCGCCAGGGTGCCTGCCTGCAAGGCGGCGCCCTGAGCGCTGCAGCGCTGGAAGTCGGCTGGGCCTGCCTGGCCGAGTTCGGCCAGCTCCTGCGCCGCTACCAGGTCACCCGCGCCCGCGCCGTGGCCACCCAGACGCTGCGCGAGGCCAGCAACAGCCCCCTGTTCGTGCGCGAAGGCAGCCGTCTGCTGGGCGTGCCCATCGACATCATCAGTGGCGAGCAAGAGGCGGCGCTGATCTACCGTGGCGTCGCCAGCCAGTTGCCGGTGTCGGACGACCGGCGCCTCATCATGGATCTGGGCGGACGCTCGACCGAGCTGGCCCTGGGCCAGGGCGTGCAGGCGCAGCAGTTGGTGTCCTACCCGCTGGGCAGCGTTCTCTGGACGGGGCGCTTTTTTGCCGATGGCGCCTTGACGGCCCCGGCCTTTGCCCAGGCCGAGGCCGCTGCCTGCGCCGTGCTGGCCGATGCGCCCAGCCGGTTTGCGCCGGGCAGTTGGGATTGCGCCTACGCCTCGGCAGGCACGGCCACGGCCGTCAGCGACGTGCTGGCCGCGCACGGCAAGGGGGCCAGCCCGATCACGCGCGAGGATTTGTTCTGGCTGCGCGAGCAACTGCTGCGCTGCGGGCGCATCCAGCGCCTGGCGCTGCCCGGCCTGCGGGCCGACAAGGCGCCGGTGGTGGCGGGCGGCCTGAGCGTGCTGCTGGCCACCTTCCACACCCTGCAATTGCAGGCGATGGTGCCGGCCCAGGGGGCGCTGCGCATCGGGGTGCTGCACAGCCTGCTGGATGGGCCGGACGCTGGCCGCTGAGAACGCGCGGGAAGCCGATCAGGCCGCAGCGCGGCGGTTGGCGTAGGGCTTGCTCCAGGTTTGCAGCTTGCCGTGCGGCAGGGTGGGCAGGCGTTGCAGCAGGCGGCGGCAGTAGCCCTTGACCCACAGGCACTTGTTGATTTCCTCGACCGGGAAGGGGCCGCTGATGACGACGATGTCCGCCGCTTCCTGCCACATGCCGGCGGCACGCAGGCGCCGGCGCTTGGTGATGGCCCAGGACTGGATGCGGGCCGGGGTGCCGTGCTGGTGCAGCTCGCCGGTGTAGGCATCGAAGGCGATCGCCAGGAGGTCGGTTTTCAGCTTGAAGCGGCGCTCACCTGTGACTACGCTGGGGGTGTCGCGCATGTCGTACAGGTAGTAGCTGCCGGCTTTGAGCTGATATTGCAATTCCATGGAAAACCTCGGTGCCGCATCTTAGGCCAAACCCCTGGGCAAGAAAACCCGAAGTACCGCCCCGCACCGGCCTTGCTTGCCCGATTGGTGCAGCAGAGGCCAGGCATTGAACTATCCATTCAATAGCTTTTTCCGCTGATGATTAAACGATTTCATGGTGTTTCATACCTGAAATCGTTTAATTATCAGTGGTAAAAGCTATATAAATCATGATTGCCACGCTCCGTCGGGCAGCGCGGCCCGGGCCAGTGCGGGCTGCCGGTCGTCCTTGGCCGAGAGCTGGTAGCCGCCCTCCACGGCGGGCCAGGCGATGGCCAGGTCGGCATCGTTCCAGGCAATACCGCGCTCGCAGGCCGGGTCGTAGTAGGCGGTGGTTTTGTAGAGGCAGTCGGCCTCGGCGCTCAGGGTGAGAAAGCCGTGCGCCAGTCCGGGGGGAATCCACAGTTGCTGGTGCTGCTCGGCATCCAGCGCCAGCCCCAGCCACTGGCCGAAGGTGGGCGAGGTGCGGCGCAAATCGGCCACCACATCCCACACCCGCCCGCGCACCACGCGCACCAGCTTGCCCTGGGCGTGCGGGGGCAACTGGTAGTGCAGGCCGCGCAGCACGCCCCGGCGGGAACGGCTGTGGTTGTCCTGCACGAAAGGGACATCCACCCCGGTGGCCTGGGCAAAGCGGCGCTGGTTGAAGCTCTCGACGAAAAAGCCGCGCTCGTCCTGGAACACCTGGGGTTGCAGCAGCAGCACGCCGGGCAGGGCGGTGGTTTGCACTTGCATGGTGGCTAGCCCTGGTCGCTCAGGCAGCGCAGCAGGTACTGGCCGTAGCCGGATTTGCTCAGGGGCCGGGCCAGCTGTTCCAGCTGGGCGTTGTCGATCCAGCCCATGCGCCAGGCGATTTCCTCGGGGCAGGAGACTTTCAGCCCCTGGCGTTGCTCGATGGTGGCGATGAACTGGCTGGCGTCCAGCAGGCTGTCGTGCGTGCCCGTGTCCAGCCAGGCAAAGCCCCGGCCCAGCGGCTGCACCTGGAGCTGGCCTTGCTCCAGGTAAAGGCGGTTCAAGTCCATGATCTCCAGCTCGCCCCGGGCCGAGGGCTTGAGCCTGCGGGCCAGCTCGACCACCTGCGCGTCGTAGAAATACAGGCCGGTCACGGCGTAATGGCTTTTGGGCTGCGCGGGCTTTTCTTCCAGGCCGATGACCTGGCCCCGGGCGTTGAACTCGACCACGCCGTAACGCTGCGGGTCCTGCACGTGGTAGGTGAACACGCAGGCGCCGCCGGGCTGGGTGGCCGCCTTGCGCAAAATGCCTTGCAGCGTGTGGCCGTAGAACAGGTTGTCGCCCAGCACCAGGGCGCAGGGGCTGCCATCCAGGAACGGCTCGGCAATCAGAAACGCCTGCGGCAGCCCGTCGGGGCTGGGCTGCACGGCGTACTGCAGGCGCAGGCCCCACTGGCTGCCGTCGCCCAGCAGTTGCTCGAAGCGCGGCGTGTCCTGCGGGGTGCTGATGATGAGGATGTCGCGGATGCCCGCCAGCATCAGCGTGCTGAGGGGGTAATAAATCATCGGCTTGTCGTACACCGGCAGCAGTTGCTTGCTGATGGCCAGCGTGGCCGGGTGCAGCCGGGTGCCGGAGCCGCCGGCCAGGATGATGCCTTTGCGTTGTGTCATGGGCGAGAACCTTTGGGGCAATGGATGTTTTCAGAGAATCTGCGCAAGCATACGCGCCACGCCCTGCTGCCAGGACGGCGGCGTGAGGCCGAAAACCGCTTGCAGCCTGCCGCAGTCCAGGCGCGAATTGTGCGGACGCCGCGCCGCCGTGGGGTAGGCGCGGCTGGGCACGGGCAGCACCTCGGTGGTTTTTATCCTGGCCGCCCATGATGATTGCCGGGCCTGGGCCACCACCAGCGCCGCGTAGGCGCACCAGGTCGTCGCCCCGGCTGCGGTGCAGTGGTACAGGCCGCCATCCTGCGGGCGGCGCAGCAGGTGGACGATGGCCTGCGCCGTCACCTCGGCCAGCCAGTCGGCGCTGGTGGGGGCGCCCCACTGGTCGTCCACCACCGTCAGGCGCGGGCGCTCCTGCGCCAGACGCAGAATGGTCCGGACAAAATTCCGGCCCTGCGCCGCATACACCCAGCTGGTGCGCAGCACAAGGTGCGGGCCGCCCGCCTGGGCAATCAGCACCTCGCCCGCGTGCTTGCTGCGGCCATAGCTGGAGAGCGGCGCGGGCGCATCGTCCTCCCGCCAGGGGCGGCTACCGCTGCCGTCGAACACGTAATCGCTGCTGTAGTGGACGAACAACACGCCGCGCCGCGCCGCCCACTCAGCCAGCAGGCCGGGCGTCGTGGCGTTGATGCAGTGGGCCAGGGCCGGTTCGCTTTCCGCCTGATCGACGGCGGTGTACGCGGCGGCATTGACGATCACATCCGGCTGGTGCTGCGCCACGGCAGCCACGGCCTGTTCGGGGTGGGTGAAATCCGCCTCGGCCCGGCCCAGGGCGATGACCTGGCCCAGCGGGGCCAGACTGCGCTGCAATTGCCCGCCCATCTGGCCGCTGGCGCCCAGCAGCACCATCTTCATGCGCCGGAGGGCGCAAAACGCTGCTCGGCCAGGGCCACCAGCCCTTCAAACACCAGGTTGTCGACCAGCTCGAAGGGGCGCGTCATGCTGGGCACCATCTTCCAGCCCGCGCCGCCGGCCATGATGCAGGCCGGCTCCATGCGGCAGTGCAGGTACAGGTGCTGGTACATGCGCTCCACCGCCCCGGCAATGGCGTAGGTGCCGCCGCTGGTCAGCGCATCGCTGGTATTGGTCGGAAAGGGCGTGACCTGCCCGGTGGGCACATGCAGCCCGGCCGTGCCCGTCTCCAGCGCCCGCAGCATGATGCCGTGGCCCGGCAGGATCAGCCCTCCAAGGAAGCGCCCCTCGGCATCCAGCGCGTCCACCGTCACCGCCGTGCCGACCATGACCACGATCAGCGGGCGCGGCCCGCCGCGTTGCAGGATGCGCTGGCGGGCGCCGATCATCGCCACCCAGCGGTCGGCCCCCAGGCGCAGCGGCTGGTCGTAGCCGTTGGTCACGCCCGCTTCCCGGGCGCTGGGCACGACCCACTGCGGGGCAAAGTCCCAGCCGAGCATCTGGTCGATCTGCTCATGCACGCGCCGGCGGGTGATCTCGCTGGCCACGGCGCAGCCCAGCATGCAGCCGGGCGCGGGCAGGCGGCTCCAGGGGCCATCGGCCAGTTGCTCGATCTGCTCCAGGAACTCCGCCCCCTGCGCCAGCAGCGCCGCGCCGCGCCGGGGGGCGTCGTACATGGCCCACTTCAAGCGGGTGTTGCCGATGTCGATGGCTAGGAATCTGTTCATAGGGGCGGAATTATCAAGATTTTTTCCCGCCATTCCCGCCAGGGGCAGGAATCCAACAGCGGCCTCGCAAAACGTGTTGAATGCCAACGCGGCTGCCGACGCACCCGCCGCTGCGTGCGAGGCAGCGAATTGTCAAAAAACCTGCATTCGCGCTCAAGGAGCCGGCTTTTCCGGCGGGAAGCCGTTAAAGTGCAGAACGTTTTTTGCAACGCATAAGGAGTCTTCCCCCATGAGTCTGTTTAGTTTTATCAAAGAAGCTGGCGAAAAACTCTTTGGCGGCAAGGAAGCCCAGGCCGCCACACCGGCTGCGCCTTCGGCCGATGCCCTCAATGCCCAGGCGGCCAACGCCATCACCACCTACATCCAGGCGCAGAACCTGGGGCTGGAAGGCCTGCAGGTGGCCTTTGACGGCAGCCAGGGTAAAGTAACGGTGCAAGGCACTGCGCCCACCCAGGCGGCCAAGGAAAAAGTCACCCTGTGCTGCGGCAACGTGTCCAGCGTGCAGAGCGTGGACAACCTGATGACCGTCACCAATCCCGAACCCGAGGCCCAGTACCACGACGTGGTGCGCGGCGACACCCTGAGCGCGATTGCCAAGAAGTACTACGGCAACGCCAACAAGTACCCGGTGATCTTCGAGGCGAACAAGCCCATGCTGACCCACCCGGACAAGATCTACCCCGGCCAGAAGCTGCGCATTCCGCCCCAGTAAGGCCATTGCACTTCAGGAAAGAACCAGCCCTTTGGGCTGGTTTTTTTTGGGTCTGGCGTTGGCAGCGCTACACCGTCAGCGTCTCGAACCCGACGATGTTGCGGCTCTCGCGGCTGAACTCCACGCCGATCAGGTGGACCGGCCCGTCGGCACGGTATTTGTCGGCATAGCCTTTGTCCTGCAACTGCTGCAAGGCTTTGCCTTCGGGCACCAGCTCGACCACCTTGAACTCGAACAGCCAGGTGTGTCCGTTCAGGCGCAGGGCCATGTCGATGCGGCCATGGTTGGTGGCGTCTTCCAGCGCCATCTCCACGCCCAGCGAGGCAAAGTAGCTGTAGAACACGCTGGCCCAGTAGCCTTCGTATTGCGCAATCGGATTGTTGCGGTGCCAGTCGTGCGGAATGCTGGCGATAAAGGCGTGCAGCACGTCGCGCAAAGCAGCCAAGTCATTCGCCAGCAGTGCGTCGTACACCGCCCCCATGGCACGCGGCCTGCCGCCAGAAAGCGCGGCCAGCAGGCTGGCGTTCAGGCTGGTTTTGACCTCCATATCGGAAGCAGCTCATAAAATTCATTGCCATGCAGCGCCTGTTCACTGCTCGTAGCGCTTGCTGCGCAAGAGCTGCTTGATAACTTGCGAATGCTGCTGCACGCTGGGGCCGATCTGCAGGGCCACGCAGGTGGCCAGCACGTCGATGATGAGCAGGTGCAGCAGGCGCGACACCATGGGGCTGTAGAGGTCGTAGCCCTCCGGATGGTCGGCGGCCAGGTGGATGGTGCAGGCCCGCGCCAGCGGGGAGTTGCTGGCCGTAATCGCAATGGTGGTGGCTCCGGCCTGGGATGCCAGTTCGGCGGCAGCGATCAGGTCGCGCGTGAGGCCGGAGTTGGAAATGATCACCGCGCAATCGCCCCGGCGCAGCAGGGCGGCGTTCATCAACTGCACGTGGCCGTCGCTGCAGCTCATGCTGGTCAGGCCCAGGCGGAAGAATTTGTGCTGCGCATCGTCGGCCACGATGCCGGAATTGCCCGCGCCAAAGAACACCACGCGCTGGTGCTGGCGCCAGGTTTGCAGGATGGCCTGCGCCGCCGCCTCCAGCGCCTTGGGCGCAGCGGCGTTGCGGTATTCGAGGAAGGCGGCGACGGAGTTGTCCACCACCTTGACCAGCACGTCGGCGGGCTTGTCGTCCACGTCCACGCTGCGGTGGATGAAGGGCACACCTTCGCTGACGCTGCCGACCAGCTTGAGCTTGAAATCGGCCAGCCCGTCGTAGCCCATGCTGCGGCAGAAGCGCACCACGGTGGGTTTGCTCACCTGGGCCTGTTCGGCCAGGGTGCGCACCGGCAGGCGGGCAAAGGCCGACGGGTCGTGCAGCACCAGATGGGCCACGCGCTGTTCCGCCGGGGCCAGAGAGGGGAGAGAGGCAGCAATACGCTCAAGCATGGGGCAACAAAAGAATCATCGGCAGGGCAGCCGCAAGCAGGAAATGGCCGCCATTGTGCGGCCAAGCAGCAGCAAACCGGGCCAAACGACGGCAATTCCGGCCCCGCAGCCCACGAATCGCCTTCGCACACCGCATTCCCGCCGTGCGCGGGTTTGTCCTAGTGAACGAGAAGCAATCCTTCAGGCATCTTCCGCCCCCTCGGTTCATAAGATCGCTTTTTTTGTAAGGAATACCCATGACCTTCCCCCGTTTCCAAAAATCCCTGCTGGCCGCCGCCGTTGCCCTGGCCGGTTTTACCGCTGCCCCGGCGGCCCTGTGGGCGCAAACTGCGGCGCCTGCCGCTGCTGCGGCAGCACAGACGGTCAAGCCCCATGTGGTGGTGCTGGCCACCGGCGGCACGATTGCCGGTGCCGGCGCATCGGCGGCCAACAGCGCGACGTACACCGCCGCCAAGGTGCCGGTGGACAAGCTGCTGGCCGGGCTGCCCGAACTGGCCAACGTGGCCAACGTGACGGGCGAGCAGGTGTTCCAAATCGCCTCCGAAAGCTTTACCAACGACAACCTGCTGACGCTGGCCAAACGCGTTTCGGCCCTGGCCAAGCAGCCCGACGTGGACGGCATCGTGATTACCCACGGCACCGATACGCTGGCGGAAACGGGCTATTTCCTGAGCCTGACGGTGCATACCGACAAGCCGATCGCCATGGTCGGCTCCATGCGCCCGGGCACGGCGCTGTCGGCCGACGGAGCGCTGAACCTGCTCAATGCCGTGAGCGTGGCCGCCTCCAAGGACGCCCAGGGCAAGGGGGTGCTGGTCACCATGAACGACCAGATCCAAAGCGCCCGCGACACGAACAAGGACGTGAACATCGAAACCCGCGCCTTCCAGAGCCAGTGGGGTTCGCTGGGCATGGTGGTGGAAGGGCGCAACTACTGGTTCCGCGCTCCGGTGAAGCGCCACACCACCGGTTCGGAATTCAATATCGACAACATCGCCAGTCTGCCGCAAGTGGACATCGTCTACGCCCACGGCAATGTGCAGCCCACCGCCGTACAGGCGCTGGTCGCCAGCGGGGCCAAGGCCATCATTCACGCGGGCACGGGCAATGGCTCGGTGGCCGACCGCATGGTCAAGCCCTTGCAGGATGCGCAGGCCAAGGGCGTGACCATCGTGCGCTCCTCGCGCGTGCCCTATGGCTTTGTGCTGCGCAATGCC
>JAHRXD010000273.1 GCA_019104825.1 Comamonas sp. | reverse complement strand
GTCGAGAGCCAGAGCGTGCCCATCACCGCTGAAAACACGTAAACCGACCACGGGGTCAGCGGAACCAGCAGAAAAATGGTGATGGCCACCGAGCGGGCAAAATAAATGAAGGCAAGGATGAAGCGCCTGGGAACGCGTTGGCCCAGCGAGCCCGCAAGATAGGTGCCAAACACGTTGAACAGGCCGATCAGTGCCAGCGAAAAACTCGCAACCTGGGGCGAGAGGCCGTGGTCTTTGAGGTAGCTGGGCATGTGCACACCAATGAACACGACCTGGAAGCCGCAGACAAAGTAGCCCGCCGTCAGCAGCACAAAACTGGGCGTGCGAAAGGCCTCGGCCAGCGCCTGGGCGATGGTCTGGCTGCGTTGCACCGGGGCAGCACCCTTGAATCCGGGTTCGCGCAGTCCAAAGGCCAGCGGCACGATGAGCAGCACCATCAGCGCCAGGGCCATCAGTGCCTCCTGCCAGCCCAGGCTGGAGATCAGCAAGCCCTCCACGGGCACCATGAGGAATTGTCCGAAGGAGCCCGCTGCTGCTGCCACGCCCATGGCCCAGGAGCGCTTTTCGGGCGCAATCTGGCGCCCCAGCACACCGTAGATCACCGCATAGGTGGTACCTGCCTGTGCCGCGCCGATGAGCACTCCCGTGGTCAGGGCGAACATCAGCTCGGTGGGCGACAGCGCCATGCCCACGAGCCCCAGACCGTAGAGCACCGCGCCGCCAATGAGCACGCGGAAGGCGCCAAAGCGGTCGGCCACCATACCCACAAAAATGCCGATCAGCCCCCACGAGAGGTTCTGGATGGCAATGGCCAGTGCGAACGACTGGCGGGTCCAGCCCATTTCCTGCGTGATCGGTTGCAGCCACAGACCAAAGCCGTGGCGGATGCCCATGGACAGCGTGACAATCGCGGCGCCGCAGGCCAGCACCTGGAACATGGACAGTTTGGGGGCATTCGTATGCATACGCATAAATGTAGCGGGATTGGGCTTTCCATGCCGACCCCGGGGCGACCTGTTTCTTGCTCCACGGCATGGCGGCTGTGAATTCATACAGCACTACAATCCGCGCCCATGGCAGTCAAACCCGTTTCCGCATCCGATTATTCCGAAGGCTCGATCCGCGTGCTCAAGGGCCTGGAGCCCGTCAAGCAGCGCCCGGGCATGTACACACGCACCGACAACCCCCTGCACATCATCCAGGAGGTGCTGGACAACGCGGCCGACGAGGCACTGGCGGGCTTTGGCAAGAAGATCAAGGTGACCTTGCACACCGACGGCTCGGTGAGCGTGGAGGACGACGGCCGGGGCATTCCGTTCGGCATGCATCCCGAGGAGAACGCACCGGTGGTGGAACTGGTGTTCACCCGCCTGCACGCGGGCGGCAAGTTCGACAAGGGCAAGGGCGGGGCCTACAGCTTCTCGGGCGGCCTGCATGGTGTGGGCGTAAGCGTCACCAACGCCCTGGCCACCCGGCTGGAGGTGGCCACGCACCGCGAGGGCCAGGTGGCGCGCCTGGTGTTTGCGGGCGGCGACGTGACCGAGCCGCTGGCGGCGCGCCCGCTGCAGGCGGGCGAGCGCAAGCAGGGCACCACCGTGCGCGTCTGGCCCGACGCCAAATACTTTGAGTCCAGCAACCTTCCGATGGGCGAGCTGACGCACCTGCTGCGCAGCAAGGCGGTGCTCATGCCCGGCGTCACGGTGCAGCTGGTCAATGAAAAGACGCGCGACACCCAGACCTGGCAGTACAAGGGCGGCCTGCGCGACTACCTGGCGCAGACGCTGAGCGCTGACCCGGTGATCCCGCTGTTCGAGGGCGAGGGCTTTGCCGACCGCCACAACGAGAGCTTTGCCGAGGGCGAGGGCGCCGCATGGTGTGTGGCCTTCACCGAGGAAGGCCAGCCGGTGCGCGAGAGCTACGTGAACCTGATCCCCACCAGCGCCGGCGGCACCCATGAAAGCGGCCTGCGTGACGGCCTGTTCAACGCGGTCAAGAGCTTCATCGAGCTGCACTCGCTCCTGCCCAAGGGCGTGAAGCTGCTGCCCGAGGACGTGTTTGCGCGCGCCAGCTATGTGCTGGCGGCCAAGGTGCTGGACCCGCAGTTCCAGGGGCAGATCAAGGAGCGGCTGAACTCGCGCGACGCCGTGCGGCTGGTGTCCAGCTTCGTGCGCCCGGCGCTGGAGCTGTGGCTGAACCAGCACGTGGAATACGGCAAGAAGCTGGCCGAACTGGCCATCAAGGCAGCCCAGCAGCGCCAGAAGGCGGGCCAGAAAATCGAAAAGCGCAAAGGCAGCGGAGTGGCCGTCCTGCCGGGCAAGCTGACCGACTGCGAAAGCCGTGACATCGCCCACAACGAAGTGTTTTTGGTCGAGGGTGACAGCGCCGGCGGCAGCGCCAAAATGGGCCGCGACAAGGAAACGCAAGCCATCCTGCCGCTGCGTGGCAAAGTGCTGAACACCTGGGAGGTGGAGCGCGACCTGCTGTTCAAGAACAACGAGGTGCATGACATCTCGGTTGCCATCGGCGTCGATCCGCACGGCCCCGGCGACACGCCCGACCTGTCCGGCCTGCGCTACGGCAAGATCTGCATCCTGAGCGATGCCGACGTGGACGGCGCCCACATCCAGGTACTGCTGCTGACCCTGTTCTTCCGCCACTTCCCCAAGCTGGTGGACGCCGGCCACATCTACGTCGCCCGCCCGCCGCTGTTTCGCGTGGACATCCCGGCCCGCGCCAAAAAGCCCGCCGCCAAGCTCTACGCGCTGGACGAGGGCGAACTGCAAGCCATCCTCGACAAAGCCGCCAAAGACGGCATCCCGCGCGAAAAATGCCAGATCAGCCGCTTCAAGGGGCTGGGCGAAATGAACGCCGAACAGCTTTGGGACACCACCCTCAACCCCGACACGCGCCGCTTGCAGCAAGTGCAGCTGGGCACGCTGGACTTTGCCGCCACGGCGGGCCTGATGACCCAGCTCATGGGCAAAGGCGAAGCCGCCGCCCGCCGCGAGCTGATGGAACTGCACGGGGATGCGGTGGCGGTGGATGTGTAAATACAGCAGCTCTGATCTTTAGCCATGCCTCCATCTTCTGACATTCCCGCTACACCGCCGTTGGCAGGCTATACAACGTTGCTCGCGGACATCAAACAGCGCGTACAGCAGGCCCAAGTGCGGGCCATGCTGTCCGTGAATGCCCAACTGGTACAGCTGTATTGGGAGATTGGCCAAACCATTGACCAACGTCAGCAGCAGGCAGGCTGGGGCAGCGCCGTCATTCCCCGGCTGGCGCGTGATTTACACAATGAACTGCCGGAGGAAAAGGGGTTTTCTGAGCGCAATATCAAGCGCATGTTGGCGTTTTACCGGGAGTATGCGCACCTGACTTTGGGCGCAGTGCCTACAGCACCAACAGCAAATGCGGCAGATGCGCCAAAAGTGCCACAGGCTGTGGCACTTTTTCCAGCAGAGCTGATTTTGGCGTTGCCCTGGGGGCACCACGCAGAGTTGATGGCCAAGGTCAAAGATCACGCCACACGGCGTTGGTACATGCAGGCGGCGTTAGAGCATGGCTGGAGTCGCAATGTTTTGCTGATGCAGATCGAAACGGCTGCCCACCAACGCCATGGGTACGCGGCCAGCAACTTTGCGCTGCGCCTGCCCAAGCCTGAATCCGATCTGGTGCAGCAGACGCTCAAAGACCCGTACTTGTTTGATTTTTTGACGCTCTCCAGCCCGTTTCACGAACGCGAACTGGAAACGGGACTGATTGCACACCTGGAAAAATTTTTGCTGGAATTGGGGCAGGGTTTTGCTTTTGTCGGGCGCCAGTACCACCTGGATATTGGTGACCAGGATTTCTACATCGACCTGCTGTTCTATCACCTGAAGCTGCGCTGCTACGTGGTGATAGAACTCAAGCGCGGCGACTTTAAGCCCGAGTACGCAGGCAAGATGAATTTTTATTGCAGCGTGGTCGATGACCGGCTGCGCCACCCCAGTGACCAGCCAACCGTGGGCCTGATTTTGTGCCAGCAGCCCAACCGCGTGCTGGCCGAGTACGCCTTGCGCGGTGTCGAAAAGCCAATTGGCGTTTCCAGCTACGAGCTGACACGCGCCTTGCCGCAGGATTTGCAAACCAGCCTGCCCAGCATTGAGCAGATCGAGGCTGAGTTGCAAGGGCTGGGCAATGCAGCGCCTCCCCCTTCTTCTCCATCGAGTATTTGAACGTTTTTAGCCTCTGGCCATTACTCCATAAGCGCTAGCAGCTCTTATTTTTAAAGCATGACAGAACTCCCACTTTCCCCCACCCATAACGACGACGCCGACACCCTCACCCTCGGCGGCTACGCCCAGCAGGCGTATCTGGAATACGCGCTTTCGGTCGTCAAAGGGCGTGCCCTGCCCGATGTGTGCGATGGCATGAAGCCGGTGCAGCGGCGCATTCTGTATGCCATGCAGGCGATGGGCCTGGGGTATGGCGGCGCAGGGGGCAATACGGCGGCCAAGCCGGTGAAAAGCGCCCGCGTGGTGGGCGACGTGCTGGGCCGGTTTCACCCGCATGGCGACCAGTCGGCGTATGACGCGCTGGTGCGGCTGGCGCAGGACTTCAACCAGCGCTATCCGCTGATCGACGGCCAGGGCAATTTCGGCAGCCGCGATGGCGATGGCGCGGCGGCCATGCGCTACACCGAGGCGCGGCTGGCGAAGATTGCCAGCCTGTTGCTCGATGAGATCGACGAAGGCACGGTGGACTTTGTGCCCAACTACGACGGCTCGACGCAGGAGCCGCGCCAGTTGCCGGCGCGGCTGCCGTTTGCGCTGTTGAACGGCGCCAGCGGCATTGCCGTGGGGCTGGCGACCGAAATCCCCAGCCACAACCTGGGCGAAGTCGCCAGCGCCTGCGTGGCGCTGGCCAAAGACCCGCAACTGCCCGACGCAGCGCTGTTTGCTTTGATTCCCGGCCCGGATTACCCTGGCGGCGGCCAGATCATCAGCAGCGCCCAGGACATTCAGCAGGCTTACCGCACCGGGCGCGGCAGCCTGAAGGTGCGTGCCCGCTGGAAGATCGAGGAGCTGGCCCGGGGCCAGTGGCAACTGGTGGTGACGGAGCTGCCGCCCGGCGTGTCCACGCAGAAGGTGCTGGAGGAGATCGAGGAACTCTCCAACCCCAAGGTGAAGGCGGGCAAGAAGGCTTTGAGCCAGGAGCAGCAGCAGCTCAAGGCCACGGTGCTGAACGTGCTGGACGGCGTGCGCGACGAATCCAGCAAGGATGCGCCGGTGCGCCTGGTGCTGGAACCCAAGAGCAGCAAAACCCCGCAGCAGGAGCTGATCAACGCCTTGCTGGCGCACACCAGCCTGGAAACCTCGGCCCCCATCAACCTGACGATGGTGGGCATGGACGGCAGGCCCGCGCAAAAGTCGTTGCGCCAGATGCTGGAGGAATGGCTGGCCTTTCGCCAGACCACCCTCACGCGGCGCAGCCAGCACCAGCTTGACCGGGTGCAGGCGCGGATTCACATCCTGGAAGGGCGGCAGGTGGTGCTGCTGCACATCGACGAGGTGATCGCCATCATCCGCGAAAGCGACGAGCCGAAGGCCGCGCTGATCGCCCGCTTCGACCTGAGCGACCGGCAGGCCGAGGACATCCTGGAAATCCGCCTGCGCCAACTGGCCCGGCTGGAGGCCATCAAGATCGACAAGGAATTGCAGGAACTGCGCGAGGACGAGGGCCGCCTGCTGGACATCCTGGCCAACCCGAAAAGCCTGCAACGCCTGCTGGTGCGGGAGATCGAGCGCGATGCCAAAACCTTTGCCGACCCGCGCCGCACGCTGATCGAGGAGGCGCAAAAGGTCAGCACCGAAATCAAGGTGGTGGACGAGCCGGTAACGGTCGTCATCTCCGAAAAAGGCTGGGTGCGTGCCCTGAAGGGCCACGACCATGCGCCGGAGAATTTCAGCTTCAAGGCAGGCGATGCGCTGTGGGGTCACTTTGCCTGCCGCAGCGTGGATGCGCTCATCGTCTTTGGGCACCAGGGCCGGGTCTACAGCGTGGCCGTGGCCACCCTGCCGGGCGGGCGCGGCGACGGGGTGCCGATCCATGGCCTGATCGATCTGGAAGCGGGTACCCACATCGTCAGCTATTTCGCCGGGGCGGCGGCCACGCGCCTGCTCATCAGCGGCAGCGGCGGCTACGGCTTTGTGGCCGAGGCGGGCAGCATGGTCGCCCGCAACAAGGCGGGCAAGGCCTTTGCCACCATTCAGGAGGGCGAAACCCTGTGCCTGCCCAGCGTCATCGACGGGCCGGGGGGCGCAGCGGCCACGCACATCGCCTGCCTGTCCAGCGATGCCCAGGTGCTGACCTACCCCCTGGCCGAACTCAAAACCATGACCGGCGGGCGCGGCCTGCAATTGATGAAGCTGGCCGACGGGGCCGCCCTGGTGGGCGCCGCCGCCTATACGCGCAGCGTGCGCATCACCGGCCTGGGCCGGGGCGGCAAGGAGCGCGAGGAAGTGCTGGAAATCCGCAGCCTGAACAACGCCGTCGGCAAACGTGCCAGCAAGGGCAAGACGGCGGGCTGGACGTTCAAACCCACCGGCATTGCCCGGGTGGAATAAAAAAAGAGCTGCTTGCGCTGGATAGGCAACGATTTCAATGACAAAACATGCTGAAACCGTTGAATATCCAGCGGAACAAGCTCACTTAAATACGATGACCCTACAACTGCACTGGCACGGCCTGCCGCCCGAAATCGCCCCGGATACGGCCTTGCCCCCTGGCCTGCACCTGCTGCTGGACGAGGCCGACAGCGCTGCCCGTGTGCTGCTGGCCGCGCTGGCGGGCAGCGCACCCTTGCCCCCAGGTGCTGGCATCACCTGCGCGGGCCACGCCGCAGGCACTGCTGCCTACGCTGCCCAGGTGTGTGCCGCGCCGCTGCCCGCGTACGACCCGCAGCAAGCGGTGCAGGCGTGGCTGGCCGAACAGCCGCAGCGCTGGCCCGCTTGGGATGCCGCCGCCTGGCAGCAGCATGTGGACGGTTTTGCCCTGGCCCCGCACCTGGGCAAGGTGTGGTGGCAGTTGTCCACCGGCACCCAGCGCAAATGCTGGCTGGCCGCCGCCCTGGCCAGCGGCGCTGCCCTGACCTTGATTGCCGAGCCGGTGGCCGGGCTGGACAAGGCGTCCATCACCTATCTGGAGCGGGCGCTGGATGCGTTGGCGGATGGTTTGGCCGAACAGGGCACGTTGCGCTGGGTGCTGGTGGCGCACCATGACACCTTGGCGGAGGTGCAGTGGGATGAGGTGGTGGAGTTGCCGGTTGCTTTTTAAGGGGTTTTTCTGATTTTTAGGGCTGCTGGCCGGGTCTCGCCCCGGCGGGCGACCTCCTTTCTTGCCCGCGCAAGAAAGGAGGCAAAGAAGGCGTGCTGCGCAGCTTTGCGCCGTGGAACTCGCTTCGCGCCCTTTGGGCGCTGCGCTCGGGCAGCCACGGCGAGTCAGATGGGATG
>JAHRXD010000215.1 GCA_019104825.1 Comamonas sp. | reverse complement strand
GGCCAGGGCCGACACCAGCAGCACGGTGGCGAGGCTGGAGTAGGAAATGATGGCCAGCACCGCACCGGTGATGATCTCCAGCGTGATGTCGCTGGTGACGGCCAGCAGCAGGGTGCGCACCGTCTCGGACTGGGTCAGCACCAGCGTGGCCTCGGTAATCAGGCGCAGGGCCAGCAGCATCAGCCCCAGGCCGATCAGCACGCGGCCGATGCGGCCCACCCTGGTGTCCTGGCGGGCGACGTACAGCACCACGCCGGTGAAAATGCACAGCGGCGAGAGCCAGGACAGGTCCAGCGAGAACACCACCGCCATCAGGCTGGAGCCGACATCCGCCCCCAGCATGACGATTAGCGCCGACGTCAGCGAAATCATCCCCTGCCCGACAAAGGCCGAGACGATCAGCGCCGTGGCGGTACTCGATTGCACGATGGCCGTCACCCCCACGCCGGAGAGCAGGGCCGTCAGCCGCGTGCTGACGCCTCGGGAAATCAGTTGGCGCAGGTTCGCGCCGAAGACCCGCAGGATGCCGGTACGCACCATCTGGATGCCCCACACCAGCAGGGCAATGGCGGCCAGGAGATTGAGTAGATGCTGCATAAAGCCTAAAAAACAAAGCCCGCCAATATACGCCCCGGCGGACAAGCCTGCTGGCCTCGGTTCACGGCGCGGCGGGCTTGCTGCTGCGGCGGCTGCGCAGCAGCTCGTCGAGGATGAGCAGCGCCGCGCCCAGGGTGATGCCCATGTCGGCCACGTTGAAGGCCGGGAAGTGGCGGCTGCCCCAGTAGAAGTCCAGGAAATCGACCACGTAGCCGTGCATCAGCCGGTCGATCACGTTGCCGATGGCTCCGCCCAGGATGCTGGACAGCGCCAGGCAGAACAGCTTCTGCCCGGGATATTTGCGCAACTGCCAGACGATCAGCACCGTTGCGCCCGCGCCGATGCCGACGAACAGCCAGCGCTGCCAGCCGTCGTGGTCGGCCAGGAAGGAGAAGGCCGCGCCGGTGTTGTGCGCCCGCACGATGTTGAAGAAGCTGGTGACGGGCGTCCAGTCGCCCCACTGGTAGCGGGCCAGAATCCACTGCTTGGTGAGCTGGTCGATCACCAGCACCAGCAGCGCCCAGGCCAGCCAGGGCCAGATGCGGGGGCGGGTAGAAGAGGGGTTCATTGTTTCAATAGCTGTTCCCGCTTGAAATACGAGGATTTCAGCATGTTTTATATCTGAAATCCTTGCATATCCTGCGGAACAAGCTCCTTTTTATCAAGCAAAGTGGCGCACTTCGCCGCTGCCGTGCAGGTTGCTGTCGCAGCGTCCGCACAGCGTCGGGTGGGCGCTGTTGGTGCCCACGTCGGCGCGGTAGTGCCAGCAGCGTTCGCATTTGGCGTGCGTGCTGACCTGCACGTCCACCGCCAGGGCGTCGCCCGGCCGGGCCTGCGCAGCGCTGGTGATGAGGACGAACTTCAAATCCTCGCCCAGCGATTGCAGCAGGGCCAGGTCTTCCGGCTCGGCGCTCAGGGTCACTTCGGCTTGCAGCGAAGCGCCGACCTGACCGGCTTCGCGCCGGTTCTCGATTTCCTTGTTCGTCACGTCGCGGATGGCGCGGATGCGCTCCCACTTGGCCAGCAGCGCGGCATCGCCCGCAGGCAGGGTCTGGTAGGTTTCCAGGAAGATGGAGTTGCTGCTGCCGACGATCTTCCACGCTTCCTCGGCGGTGAACGAGAGGAAAGGCGCCATCCAGCGCAGCATGGCGTGCAGGATGTGGTGCAGCGCGGTCTGGGCGCTGCGCCGCGCCGCGCTCTTGGCGCCGCTGGTGTAGAGGCGGTCTTTCAGCACGTCCAGGTAGAAGCCGCCCAAATCCTCGGAGCAGAACAGTTGCAGCTTGGCGACGACGGGGTGGAATTCGTACACCTTGAAATGGCCCAGCACCTCGGCCTGGAACTGGGCAGCGCGGGCCAGCGCCCAGCGGTCGATTTCCAGCATCTGGTCGTAGGGCACGGCGTCCTTGGCGGCGTCGAAATCGCTGGTGTTGGCCAGCAAAAAGCGCAGCGTGTTGCGGATGCGGCGGTAGGCGTCCACCACGCGGGCCAGAATCTTGTCGTCGATGGCCAGATCGCCCGAGTAGTCGGTCGAGGCGCACCACAGGCGGATGATTTCCGCGCCCATCTTGCTGCTGACCTCCTGCGGCGAAACGGTGTTGCCCAGCGACTTGCTCATCTTCTTGCCCTGGCCATCGACGGTGAAGCCGTGCGTGAGCAGGCCCCGGTACGGCGCCCGGCCAAAGATGGCGCTGGCCAGCAGCAGCGAGGAATGGAACCAGCCCCGGTGCTGGTCGTGGCCCTCCAGATACAGGTCGGCCTCCGGCCCCTGGTCGTGGTGCATCCCGGCGTGGGTGCCGCGCAGCACGTGCCAGAAGGTGGAGCCGGAGTCAAACCACACTTCCAGAATGTCGGTGCTTTTGGTGTAGTTCCTGGCATCGTCGGCGCCCAGGATGTCTTCCGTGGTCACGCGGCTCCAGGCTTCGATGCCGCCTTGCTCGACGATGCTGGCCGCCTGGTCGAT
Organism: Comamonas sp.; assembly: GCA_019104825.1. Lineage (GTDB taxonomy): Bacteria > Pseudomonadota > Gammaproteobacteria > Burkholderiales > Burkholderiaceae_C > Comamonas > Comamonas nitrativorans. The sequence continues at coordinate 83 of JAHRXD010000215.1, read as the reverse complement.
GATCTCCATCGTGCGCGGGTGCAGCGCCCCGGTGTCCACATGCAGGAAGAAGGGCAGCGGCACGCCCCAGCTGCGCTGGCGCG
>JAHRXD010000201.1 GCA_019104825.1 Comamonas sp. | reverse complement strand
TTGGCACGGGCCGTGCCCATCATGGCCTTGCCGGGCTCGCCCATGACGGTGCGCACGTCCTCGAAGTCCACGTTCACGTGGCCGTATTCGTTGATGATTTCGGCAATCCCGCCCACGGCATTGCGCAGCACATCGTTGGCCTGGGCAAAGGCTTCTTCCTGGGAAATATCGTCGCCCAGGACTTCCAGCAGCTTTTCGTTCAGCACCACGATCAGGGAATCGACGTTGGCTTCCAGCTCGGCCAAGCCTTCATCCGCATTCTTCATGCGGCGGCTGCCTTCCCAGTCGAAAGGCTTGGTGACCACGCCAACGGTCAGGATGCCCATTTCCTTGGCCACGCGGGCGATCACGGGAGCTGCCCCGGTGCCGGTGCCTCCGCCCATGCCGGCGGTAATGAACAGCATGTGCGAGCCCTCGATGGCGGCGCGAATATCCTCCACGGCAACTTCCGCAGCTTCGCGGCCCTTGTCGGGCTTGCTGCCGGCCCCCAGGCCGCTATTACCCAATTGAATCGTGCGATTGGCATTGCTGCGAATCAATGCCTGAGCATCGGTGTTGGCGCAGACAAACTCGACCCCCTGAACGCTATTGGCGATCATGTGCTCAACAGCATTGCCACCGCCACCACCGACTCCGATGACTTTGATTTGGGTACCTTGGTTGAATTTTTCGGTGTCGATCATCTCGATAGTCATGCGGGAGCTCCTGGAAACCTTTTCAATCATGCACTACTAATATTTTTTAGGAAAGCAAATCACTTTGCAATCGTACAAATGTATCTGGGAAACGTCAGATTCACATAGTTAGAAGTTTCCCACAATAAAGTCCCGAAAACGACCTAAAGCGGTCTTCATCGAGCCACTTTTTTGTGCCACCTTGAAACCGCGCAAGCGGGCCAAACGGGCTTCTTCCAGCAAACCCATCACCGTGGCCGAACGTGGCTGGGCCACCATATCGGCCAAAGCGCTGGCATATTTAGGCACGCCCCGGCGCACCGGCTTGAGAAAAATGTCCTCGCCCAACTCCACCATGCCCGGCATTACCGAACTCCCGCCCGTAATGACGACACCCGACGAGAGCACTTCCTCGTAGCCGGACTCGCGGATAACCTGGTGTACCAGAGAGAAAATTTCTTCCACGCGGGGTTCGATCACTCCGGCCAGTGCCTGCTTGCCCAGCATCCTCGGGCCACGATCGCCCAGGCCGGGGACTTCCACCTGGGCTTCCGGGTCGGCCAGGGACTGCTTGGCAAAACCGCTTTCCACCTTGATGTCCTCGGCATCCTTGGTCGGGGTACGCAGGGCCATGGCGATGTCGCTGGTAATCAAATCGCCGGCAATCGGAATCACGGCCGTATGGCGAATCGCGCCACCGGTAAAGATGGCCACATCGGTCGTCCCGGCACCAATGTCCACCAGCACCACGCCCAGTTCGCGTTCATCGTCGGTCAGCACGGATTGACTGGCGGCCAGGGGATTGAGCAGCAACTGCTCCACCTCCAGGCCACAGCGGCGCACGCATTTGATGATGTTTTCTGCTGCGCTCTGGGCGCCGGTGACGATGTGTACCTTGGCTTCCAGACGGATACCGCTCATGCCGATCGGTTCTTTCACGTCCTGGCCGTCAATGACGAATTCCTGGGGCTCGACCAGCAGCAGCCGCTGATCGGAAGAGATGCTGACGGCTTTCGCCGTTTCGATCACCCGCGCTACATCGGTAGGGGTGACTTCCTTGTCCTTGATGGCGACCACACCGCTCTGGTTCAGGCCGCGGATGTGGCTGCCGGTAATCCCGGTATGCACGCGCTGGATTTTGCAGTCGGCCATCAATTCGGCCTCTTTCAAGGCCTGCTGAATGCTTTGCACGGTCGCCTCGATATTCACGACGACCCCGCGCTTGAGCCCGTTGCTCGGCGCCACCCCCAGGCCGGCAAGTTTCAGCTCCCCGCTGGGCACCACTTCGGCCACCACTGCCATGACTTTGGAAGTGCCGATATCCAGCCCGACCACCACATCTTTGTATTCTCTTGCCATTTCAGTGTCTGCCCTCTGCAGTTCGATTTTTGGGACTATTGGCTGCGTTCTTCGCCGCTGCTGCCTGGCGCTGCGCCAGCGCCTGTGCCGCAGCAGGCGAAATTGTATTGACCCCCCGTAGGCGCAAGGCGTACCCGTCGGCATAGCGCAAATCCGCATACTCTATAGCATTGGCCGAGCGCTGGTATTGCTGCAACACCGTCCGTACCGTGCGCAACCAGCGCTGCGTGCGCTGCAAGACCTGCTCCGGCGTGCCGCTGCCCAGCTCAATACGGGCGTCATTGTCCAATACCAGCAGCCAACTGCCCCGATCCCGCAGCGTCAGGGCATCGACCGATAGCTCCAGGGAAGCAAACAGCGGCTCCAGGGCATAGAACATCCGCAGCACCTGGGGGGCCGAACCCTGCGGCCCGTCCAGGCGCGGCATACCTTCGCGCTCCAGCTCGCCCAGATTGGCCTCGAACACTTCTCCCAGGGTATTGACCATGGCCGCCCCCGAGGCTTCGCCCCAATACGCCTGGGCCACATGCTCGTGCAGCAAGACCCGCAGGCTGTTCGGGTAGGCCCGGCGCACCTGGGCCTTGCGCACCCAGGGCACCTGCTCGAACGCCTCCTGGGCCTGCCCCAGGTCGATCGTGAAGAAATTGCCCGCCAGATGCGGGGCCACATTGGCCCGCAGGGTGACGGCGTTGTTATGCACCAGTTCCCCTTCGACCACGATGCGGGCAATGGAAAACACCGGGTGGCGCAAGGCCCACCCGACCACCAGCACCAGGACGAGAATGCACGCCCCCCCGAACATGAACGAAGCCGTCACGTTCATGAGGCGAACATCCAGCGGTGCGGGCAGTTCGCGCATCGGCCGTCACGCCTCCGGGCCTGCGCTGTCCAGCGTTGCCGTGGCCAGCAGGCGCAGGCACAGCGCCTCGTAGCTGATGCCCTGGGCGCGTGCCGCCATGGGCACCAGGGAATGGCCGGTCATCCCTGGCGAGGTGTTGATTTCCAGCAGGAACGGCTGGCGATCGCTGGCACGGATCATCACGTCGGCCCGCGCCCAGCCCCGGCAGCCCAGGGTGCGGTAGGCTTTTTCCACCATACGCTGGATGGCTTCTTCCTCCTGCGGCGGCAGGCCGCTGGGGCAGTGGTACTGGGTGGTATCGGTGAAGTATTTGTTCTGGTAGTCGTAATTGCCGTCCGGGGCAACGATGCGGATAACCGGCAGCGCCTGGGCGGCAGCGCCGGTGCCCAGCACCGGGCAGGTGGTTTCATCGCCCGCGATGAACTGTTCGCACAGCACTTCGGGGTCGTAACGGGCAGCCAGGGCATAGGCCTGGGCGCATTCTTCCAAAGTCGTCACCTTGGTCAGACCGATGGTCGAGCCTTCGCGGGCCGGCTTGACGATCATCGGACTGCCGATGGCGGCAAAAGCCGCCTCGGTTTCGGCCACGCTGGCCACCATGCGCCAATCGGGGGTGGGCAGGCCTTCAAAGCGCCAGATGCGCTTGGTCATGACCTTGTCCATGCCCATGCTGGAGGCCATCACGCCCGAACCGGTGTACGGAATGCCCAGCAGCTCCAAAGCACCCTGCACCGTGCCGTCTTCGCCATGGCGGCCATGCAGGGCGATGAAACAGCGCTCGAACCCCTGGGCTTTCAGGGCGCACAAATCCTGCTCCGCCGGGTCGAAAGCATGGGCATCCACCCCTTGCGAGCGCAAGGCCTGCAGCACGCCCTGGCCGGACATCAGGGAGACTTCCCGCTCCGAGGAGCTGCCGCCCATCAACACCGCCACCTTGCCAAAGGCGGTGGTTGCAATTTCTTGATCTTTTTGCGTCATAAGCCAAACCCTATCTGCGCTTCCTGCTTGTTTTCCGAGAGCAATTGCACCACCTGCGCAGGCACTGCACCCACCGATCCCGCCCCCATGGTGAACACCACGTCGCCCGGGCGGGCATTGTCTACGATGGTGCGGGCCATTTCCCGGATGTCCGGGACAAATACCGGCTCGACCTTGCCCGCCACGCGCAGCCCCCGGGCCAGGGCGCGGCCATCGGCAGCCTGGATCGGTTCTTCCCCGGCGGGGTAGACCTCGGCCAGCAGCACGGCATCGGCCTGGCCCAGTACCTGGACGAAGTCCTCGAAGCAATCGCGGGTGCGGGTATAGCGGTGCGGCTGGAAGGCCAGCACCAGCCGCCGCCCCGGAAAGGCCCCGCGGGCCGCCGCCACCGTGGCCTGCATTTCCACCGGGTGGTGGCCGTAATCGTCGATTACGGTGAAGGTTCCGCCCGGGCAGGGCAAATCGCCGTAGCGTTGAAAGCGCCGCCCCACACCCTTGAAGCTTTCCAGCGCCCGCAGCAGGGCAGCATCGTCAATTTCCAGCTCCATGGCAACGGCGACTGCCGCCAGGGCGTTCAGCACGTTGTGTTCCCCCGGCAAATTCAGGGTGACGTGCAGGGGCGGATAGCTTTTGCCGTTCTGGCGCAGCACGGTGAACATCATCCGGCCATGGTCGGCCTGCACATCGACGGCCCGCACCTGCACGCCTTCGGCCAGCCCGTAGGTCGTGACCGGGCGGGCCAGCTGGGGCAGGATGTCCCGGATGGCGGGGCTGTCGGTGCAGACGATGGCCCGGCCATAGAACGGCATCCGGTGCAGAAAATCGAGGAAGGCCTGCTTGAGCCGGCCAAAGTCGTGCCCGTAGGTGTCCATGTGGTCGGCGTCGATGTTCGTCACCACGGCCATCACCGGCAGCAGGTTCAGGAAGGAGGCATCGGATTCATCGGCCTCCACCACGATGTAATCGCCCTGGCCCAGCTTGGCGTTGGCACCGGCGCTGTTCAGCCGTCCGCCGATGACGAAGGTGGGGTCCAGCCCGGCCTCGGCCAGCACGCTGGCCACCAGGCTGGTGGTGGTGGTTTTGCCGTGCGCCCCGGCGATGGCGATGCCGGTTTTGAAGCGCATCAGCTCGGCCAGCATCAGGGCGCGGGGCACGACGGTGACTTTGCGCTCGCGGGCGGCGACCACTTCGGGGTTGTCGGCATGGACGGCGGTGGACGTGACCAGCACCTGGGCGCCGTCGATGTGTTCGGCAGCGTGGCCGACGAAGGTGCGGATACCCAGGGCCTGCAGGCGCTGCAAGGTGGCGCTGTCGGCCAGATCGGAGCCGGAGACGGTGTAGCCCAGGTTGTGCAGCACTTCGGCAATGCCGCTCATGCCCGAGCCGCCGATGCCGACGAAGTGGATATGTTGAATGGCGTGCTTCATCGGGCCAGTTCCTCACAGGCGGCCAGCACGGCGGCGGTAGCTTCTCGTTTTTCCATCATTTTGGCTTTTTGTGCAGTCTCCACCAATGTGGAGCGCTGCATATTTTGAATCATGTCCGCGAGTTTCTCGGGGGTTAATGCACTTTGTTGCACCAGCCAGCCGCCCCCGGCATCGACCAGGAAGCGGGCATTGGTGGTCTGGTGGTCGTCCACCGCATGAGGAAAGGGGACGTACACGGCGGCCGCGCCGACGGCGGCAATCTCTGTGACGGTACTGGCCCCGGCGCGGCAGAGGATGAGGTCGGCCTGCGCATACGCCTGGGCGGTGTCGTCGATGAAAGGGGTGAGTTCTGCCTCCACGCCCGCCGCCGCATAACTGGCCCGCAAGGCGTCGATCTGGCTGGCCCCGCTTTGGTGCAGCACCTGCGGGCGCTGCTCCGGCGGAATCAGGGCCAGCGCCTGCGGCACGGTGTCGTTGAGCGCCTTGGCCCCCAGGCTGCCGCCGACGACCAGGATTTTCAACGGGCCGCTGCGTCCGGCAAAACGCTCGGCAGGCGGCGCCTGTTCCAGAAACGCCTGGCGCAAGGGGTTGCCCACCCACTGCGCCCCCGGCAAGGCGTTGGGAAAGGCGCAGAACACGCGGCTGGCAACGTTGGCCAGCACTTTGTTGGCCATGCCGGCCACGGAATTTTGCTCGTGCAGGATCAGGGGTTTGCCCGCCAGCGTGGCCATCATGCCGCCGGGAAAGCTGATGTAGCCGCCCAGGCCAATGACCACGTCCGGACGCACGCGCCGCACCACGGCCCAGGCCTGGGCAAAGGCCTTGAGCAGGCGCAGCGGCAGCAAGGCCAGCGTAAGCAGTCCTTTGCCGCGCACACCAGAGAAGTCGATTGTTTCTAAAGGAAAGCCCTGGGGCGGCACCAGGCGCTCTTCCATGCTGCCAGGGGCCCCCAGCCAATGGACTTTCCAGCCCTGCTCGCGCAGCGCCTGGGCCACGGCCAGGCCGGGGAAGATGTGCCCACCGGTGCCGCCCGCCATGACCAAGGCGGTTTTTTGTGTAGCACTCATCAAGCTCTCCTGGGGCTTTGCAGTGCTTTGTTTTCGTAATCTACACGCAAAACAACGGCAATAGCTATCAAATTAAATAATATGGCGGAACCGCCGAAACTCATCAGCGGCAAGGTCAGTCCTTTGGTGGGCAGCGCCCCCAGGTTCACGCCCATATTGATAAAGGCCTGAAACCCCATCCAAATGGCCACCCCTTGCGCCACCAGGCCCGAAAAAACGCGGTCCAAAATAATCGCCTCGCGGCCAATTTCGGTCATGCGCCGCATCAGCCAGTAGAAGGCAAAAATCAACACCATCAGGCCGACAAAGCCAAACTCCTCGCCGATCACCGAGAACAGAAAATCGGTGTGCGCCTCGGGCAACCAATGCAGTTTTTCCACACTGCGGCCCAGGCCCACGCCGGTCACCTCGCCGCGGCCGATGGCGATCAGCGCGTGCGTGAGCTGGTAGCCCTTGCCCAGGGCGTGCTCCATGTCCCAGGGGTTGAGGTAGGCAAAAATGCGCTCGCGCCGCCAGGGCGAGGTAGCAATCATGGCCACAAAGGCCAACACCACCAGCGCCCCCATGCCAAAGAACATGCGGGCATTGACCCCGCCCAAAAACAAAATCCCCATGGCGATGATGACGATCACCAAAAAAGCGCCCATGTCCGGCTCGGCCAGCAGCAGCACGCCAACAATCAGCACGGCAAACGCCATGGGCAGCACGGCGCGAAAGAAACGCTCTTTCACCGCCATGCGCCGCACCATGTAGTCGGCGGCGTACAAAAGCACGGCGACTTTGGCCAATTCGGAGGGCTGAAAATTCATCACCCCCAGCGACAGCCAGCGCCGCGAGCCATTGACGGATACGCCCACGTGGGGGATGAGCACAATCACCAGCAGCACCAGCGCCAGCATGAAAATGCGCGGGGCCAGCTGCTCCCAGCGCTCCATCGGCACTTGAAAGGCCAGCAAGGCCGCCACAAAGCCCACGCCCAGCGAGATGGCGTGGCGCAGGGCGAAGTGGTAGGGCAGTATCTTGCCAAAGCGCGGGTTGTCGGCCATGGCAATCGAGGCCGAATACACCATCACCAGCCCCCAGGCCAGCAGGCCAATGACCACCCAAATCAGCGCCTGGTCCAGGCCCAGCGTGGTCGGCGGCAAGGCTTTGCTGCGGTACTGGGCATCGCCCACGCGCACGGGCAGGACATCGACGGGTTTGTCCTGCGGGCCGCGCATCCAGCCGGTCAGGCGTGTGCGCCAAGAGCGGTGCGCCGAGGGCGCAGCGGACTGCTCGGGCGTGTGGTCCGTCTTTTGCTTGGCCATTAACTGCCCACCTCCAGCACCTGCCCGGCGGCCTCGGCCAGGGCCTGCACGGCCTCGGTAAACACCTGGGCGCGGTGGGCGTAGTCGCGGAACATGTCCATGCTGGCGCAGGCCGGCGAGAGCAACACGGCATCGCCCGGCTGCGCCTGGGCACGGGCCAGTAGCACGGCGCTGGGCAGATCGGCGGCATCGTGCAGCGCCACCCCGGTGGGGGCCAAGGCCTGGCGAATGGCGGGCGCAT
>JAHRXD010000190.1 GCA_019104825.1 Comamonas sp. | reverse complement strand
GGCCAGGTTGCCGTGCGAGATTTCACTTGCAATGCTGGAGGCATAGTTGGGTTCGCCGCCCAGGGCTCGCGTGATGGAGCGCGTGATCATCCACGCCAGCAGCGCACCCACCAGAGTCGCTGCCCCGGCAACGATCAGCATCAGCAAGCCGGTGGTGCCAGCAGTATCCCGCGCACCATTGGCCGTGGCATGCATGACATTTTTCTGAAAAGCAATCACATCTTCCAGCGCCTTGAAGTACGCCGCCTGCAGGGTGCGGTTTTCTGTTCTTAGGAGTTCGCGTGCTTCATCGGCTTGATTGGCCAAGCCTAAGCTGACGGCCTTGTCGGTTGCGGTGTAGTAGGGGACGCTTGCGGCAATGACTTTTTGAAGCAGGTCTCGGCCTTCCGGGATATGGATGGATTGTTCCAGCTGCGCATAAATTTCTGCAGTTCGGGCGCGGGCATCGGTAATGCGTTTTTTTTCTTCTTCCATCTCCTGGTGATCGCTGGCTAGCGCAATGTTGCGCACAGCGCGGGCAATCAGGTTGATGTTATTGATCGCCTCTGTTATTTGTTCCACTTTGACCATGCGGTCATCTACGAGTAGCTGCACCTCGTCTGCGAGGCGCTCTAGTTGGATACGACCAAATACAGCCACCACGATACCGATCACGATAAGGGTACTAAAGCCCAGCGCCAGGCGCGAGCCGACTTTCATGCTTGAAAAATTCACAGTGCTTTTCCTAGGAGTTTGGTGAGATGGTGTGCTGAAGCAGCCAAGTGCAGGCCACGTTGGCCGATCATGTGTTGGCTTGGTGCCTTCATTTTTGACGCGCTAGCGCATTTCAGATTGCCTGTCCTACCACGTTCTGTTACTTCGATGTATTAGGCTCAATACCATGTTGTTGCAAAGGATACATTGTTTTGTAACTATGGTTCTGCAGGCTTGAAAAAAGCGCGATCAGGCGCTTTGTGCTTGTCACAAGTGGTGGACAGTACAGCGAAGAGCGTGCCCTTGGGGCGCGGTCCGTTTCCCCCCTCGCTTAAAATCGGCCGCTTTTGCAATTTGCGCCCCTCGCACCTCCCCATCCCATGAACGCTCCGATTGCTCAGACTGCTGTTTTGGCAGCTGCCGCACAGCCTGCCCGCCTGCGCGAAATTCCGTACAACTACACCTCGTTTTCCGATAAAGAGATCGTCATCCGCCTGCTGGGGCACCGCGCCTGGGAGGTGCTGCAACTGCTGCGCTCGGAGCGGCGCACCGGTCGCTCGGCCCGCATGTTGTATGAGGTGCTGGGCGACATCTGGGTGGTGCAGCGCAACCCCTATTTGCAAGACGACCTGCTGCACAGCAGCCAGCGGCGCGGCCAGCTGGTGCAGGCCATGCGCCACCGCATGGCCGAGGTGCAAAAGCGCCGCCGCCCGCAGGAAGATACCGAGCGCGACGCCCTGGTCGGCGAGCTGGCCGCCGCCGCCGAGCGCGCCGTGCAGGAGTTTGAGCGCATGTTCGCCCAGGCCGCTCAGCTGCGCGAGCAGGTGCGCAAAACGCTGGGCAAGCTCACGCACAAGGACAACATCAAGTTCGACGGCATGTCCCGCGTCAGCCACGTCACCGATGCCACGGACTGGCGTGTGGAATACCCCTTTGTCGTGCTCACCCCCGACACCGAGGCCGAAATGGCCGCTCTGGTGCAGGGCTGCATTGAGCTGGAGCTGACCATCATCCCCCGAGGGGGCGGGACCGGTTACACAGGCGGGGCCATTCCGCTGTCCTGGCGCAGCGTGGTCATCAACACTGAAAAACTCGATGCCATCACCCCCGTAGAGATGGTGCAACTGCCCGGTCTGGACAAGCCCGTGCCGACCGTGTGGACCGAAGCCGGTGTGGTCACCCAGCGCGTGGCCGACGCAGCAGAGGATGCTGGCTTTGTGTTTGCGGTGGATCCCACCTCGATCGAAGCCTCGTGCATTGGCGGCAACATCGCCATGAACGCCGGTGGCAAGAAAGCCGTGCTGTGGGGTACGGCGCTGGACAACCTGGCCAGCTGGCGCATGGTCACGCCTGACGGGCAGTGGCTGGAAGTGACGCGCGTGAACCACAACCTGGGCAAGATCCACGATGCCGAGATGGCCAGCTTTGAACTGCAGTATTTCGAGGCCGACGGCAAAACGCCCATCCGTACCGAGCGCCTGGACATTCCCGGCCACAAATTCCGCAAGGAAGGCCTGGGCAAGGACGTGACCGACAAATTCCTCAGTGGCCTGCCCGGTGTGCAGAAAGAAGGCACGGACGGGCTGATTACCAGCGCCCGCTGGATCGTGCACCGCATGCCTGCGCACACGCGCACCGTGTGCCTAGAGTTCTTCGGCAGCGCCAAGCTGGCCGTGCCCAGCATTGTCGAGATCAAGGACTACATGTTCGAGGAGCAAAAGCGCAGCGGCGTGCTGCTGGCGGGCCTGGAACACCTGGACGATCGCTACCTGAAAGCCGTGGGCTACGCCACCAAGAGCAAGAAGGGCAACGGCCAGTTGCCCAAGATGGTGCTGGTGGGCGACATCGTGGGTGACGATGCC
>JAHRXD010000168.1 GCA_019104825.1 Comamonas sp. | reverse complement strand
TAAATTTTGATTCCTGAATTCTTTCGGCAATCTGGTGAAGACTTTCACCGCATGTCGTTAAACTTGGTGCCCAGGAGAGGACTCGAACCTCCACGCCTCTCAGCGCTAGTACCTGAAACTAGTGCGTCTACCAATTCCGCCACCTGGGCATTTCAGGAAAGAAGTAAATTGTATATTAAAAAAAACACCTCTCGCAGTAATTCCCGCGAGTTTTTGAAAGAAATTGAAGGCCAGGTGCAAGGCCACCGCGACGGACACGGGTTTGTGCTGCGCGGCGATGGGCAGTCGGACATCTTTTTACCCCCCAATGAAATGCGGGCCGTGCTGCACCAGGACAAGGTGCGCGTGCGCATCACGGGGCAGGATCGCAAGGGCCGCCCCGAGGGGCATGTGCTGGAAATCGTCGAGCGTCCGGTGCGCCAGCTGATTGGCCGTCTGTTGCAGGAAAGCGGTGTGTGGCTGCTGGCCCCGGAAGACAAGCGCTTCGGCCAGGACGTGCTGCTGCCGCAAGGGCCGGGGGAGGGAAAGGCGGGGCAGGTTGTCGTCGTCGCCCTGACCGAAGCGCCGGCGCTGTATGGTCAGCCCGTGGGCAAGGTGATCGAGGTGCTGGGCGAAGTGGATGACCCCGGAATGGAAATCGAAATTGCGGTGCGCAAATACAGCGTGCCGCATGTGTTCTCGGAGGCCTGCCTGGCTGCAGCCGAGGCGCTGCCGGAAAAAGTCCTGGCCAAGGACTGCAAGGACCGGGTCGATCTGCGCGATGTGCCGCTGGTGACGATCGACGGCGAAGACGCCCGCGACTTTGACGATGCCGTGTATTGCGAAAGCGCCAAGATCGGCCGTGCCAAGGGCTGGCGCCTGCTGGTGGCGATTGCCGACGTCAGCCACTATGTGCAGAACGGCAATGCCATTGACGTCGATGCCTATGACCGGGCGACCAGCGTCTACTTTCCGCGCCGGGTGATTCCCATGCTGCCGGAAAAGCTCAGCAACGGCCTGTGTTCGCTCAACCCCGAGGTCGATCGCCTGTGCCTGGTGTGCGACATGCTCATCACCGCCGAAGGGCAATTGCACGCCTACCAGTTCTACCCGGCCGTGATGAACAGCCATGCGCGGCTGACGTATACCGAAGTGGCGGCCATTCTCGGCAATACCCGTGGCCCGGAGGCTGCCCAGCGGGCTGCTCTGCTGCCGCATCTGCTGGATTTGCACGGTGTCTACAGCGCCTTGCTGAAAGCCCGCGAGGCCCGTGGCGCGGTGGACTTCGATACGATGGAGACGCAGATCGTCAGCGATGACGCCGGACGCATTGAAAAAATCGTGCCGCGCCAGCGCAACCAGGCGCACCGGCTGATCGAGGAGTGCATGTTGGCGGCCAACGTCAGCGCTGCCGATTTCGTGCTGCACAACCAGCGCATGGCGCTGTTCCGCGTACACGACAAGCCTTCGGTCGAGAAGATCGAAATCCTGCGGACTTATCTGAAAGCCCTGGCGATTCCGGCCAGCATCAGCGACCACCCCAGCGCGGCGGAATTTCAGGCCATCGCCAAGGCCACGCACGAGCGGCCCGATGCGTTGCAGGTACACACCATGCTGCTGCGCTCCATGATGCAGGCCATGTATACGCCGGAGAACACCGGCCACTTCGGGCTGGCATACGATGCCTATACCCACTTCACCAGCCCGATTCGCCGCTACCCGGATTTGCTGCTGCACCGTGTCATCAAGGCCATCCTGACCGACAAGCCCTACACCCTGCCGGCGCTGCCGACGCCGGGCGAGGCCCAGGCCAAACTGGCCAAGCGGCTGGCCGAGCGCGTGACCGCGCCGAAAAGCACCGCCACGACACGCAGCCGGGTCAAGCAGGCGCAGATGCAGGGCTGGGAAGCGGCGGGCCTGCATTGCAGCGCCAACGAGCGCCGGGCCGACGAGGCCAGCCGCGATGTGGAGGCCTGGCTGAAATGCAAATACATGCGTGATTACCTGGGCGAGGAGTTCCAGGGCACGGTGTCCGCCGTCACCAGCTTTGGCTTGTTCGTCACGCTGGACGCTATGTATGTCGAGGGGCTGGTACACATCAGCGAGCTGGGCGGCGATTACTTCCGCTTTGACGAGATGCGCCAGGAACTGCGTGGCGAGCGCACCGGGGTGCGCTACGCCATCGGCACGCGGATGCAGGTGCAGGTCAGCCGCGTCGATCTGGATGCCCGGCGCATCGATTTCTGCCTGGTGCGCGACGAGGATGAAGCGGCCCCCTTGCCCCAGCGGGGTTCCGGGCGCAGTCGCGCGGCACGGCGCACGGCGGCATTGCTACAACAGCAAGAGGATGAGGGAGTTTCCGTGTCTGTCACCGCCCGCCCGGCAGAGGTGGTCAAGGCGGTGAAAAAGAGCAAGGCTGCAACGGCAGCCAAGGGTGGGAAGACTACGGACGGCAGCCGGAAAAAAGGAAAGTAAAAAAGATAGCTGCTTGCGATTATTCAACAACGCTTTCAATATTATTCATTTATGAAAGCAGGTTTGAATAAGCGCAGGCAGCTATCTTTTTATTAAAATAGCGCCCCGGAAGGCTTCTCGTCAGGATTTGGGGAGTGCCTGCTTGGCTTGCTCAGGGTCTTCGCCCAGGCGGATTTTTCCGAGGAAGAGGATCGTGAACCAGATCCACATGGCGATCAGGATCACGATCACTGCCAAGCTCATCAGGCCATAGTCGGTGGAGAACAAATCAATCAGCATCTGCATAACAGCCCTCGGTTGGTTAAGGTTGATAGTGTTCCAAATATCCCTGTTCCCAGTGGTTTTTTATTTGATGAAAATCAATAGTCAGTACTAACCCTAGATGATCGCGCCCCGCCTCTTCCGAATACGCCTTGCAAAGGCTTGACCATGATGGACATCACCACCGTTTCCGAAAGCGTGCAACTGGCCCTGGCGCCAGTGTTTTTCCTCACGGCCGTGGCCGGGATGATTGCCGTGGTGGCCGGGCGGCTGGCCCGGATCGTGGACCGGGCGCGGGTGGTGGAACAGGTCATCGAGGCCTCCGCCCACAGCGTCGAGGTGGAGCGGGCGTTGCTGGAATTGCGCTACCTGCGCTCGCGCGGACGGCTGGCCAATGGGTCCATCGGCCTGCTGACGCTGTGCGGTTTCCTGATCGGCCTGACGATTGTGTTGCTGTTTCTGGGGCGGGAGTGGGGCGTACACGGCCAGGGTGCGGCCGTGGTGTGCTTTTTGGCCGGGGTGGTGTCGTTCATCGCCGCGCTGATCGGTTTTTTGTGGGAAACCGTGCTGGCCATGCAGCTGTTCAACTTCAACGTGCTGGAAGTGGGGCGGCGGGCGCATCACTGAGCACCGCGCTGCCGTAATGCCGGGAAGGCTCAATCCAGGCGGGCCAGGGCTTCCAGCAGGCCCCACTGGTTGGCCAGAATCTGATAGTGGCCGGTCTGCCCGGTTTTCTGGCTTTCGCCCTGAATGACGACCACGTTGCCCATGGCCTGGGCCTTGGCCGGCAGGGGCTTGATCTTGTCGTACTGATAGTTCTCGGCGATATCGCCCCGGAAGTTGATGATTTTCGGATTGCCCGAGCCCATTTGCTGCGCGTGGATGGAGAGGGTGCGCTCGCGCGTGACTTCGCTCAGGCCCTGGGTGATGGCTTTCTCTAATGCGATGGAGGGGGTGTTGTCTGTCATCCTGAATGTCCTTGACGTAAATCAGCCGCGCATCATGCCAGCACCCGGGGATTTGGGTAAGGGGGTTGAGGAGGGGGGCTTCTCCTCGGCAGCAGCGCGTGGATCGTCAACGCATCGTCACGAACTCTTCCGCCGCTGTGGGATGGATGGCGATGGTGTCGTCCAGGTCCTTTTTGGTCGCGCCCATTTTCAGGGCGACGGCGAAGCCCTGGAGAATTTCGTCCATGCCGTAGCCGATGCCGTGAATCCCGACCACGCGCTCCTCGGGGCCGACGCAGACCAGCTTCATCCGCGCTGGCTGCCGGTGCCGGGTGACGGCGCTGTACATGGCGGTGAATGCGGTGTGATAGACCTTCACCTGTGCATCGCCGTGCTGCAGGCGTGCCTGCGGCTCGCTCAGGCCCACGGTGCCGATGGGGGGATGGCTGAACACCACGGTCGGGACATCTTCGTAGACCAGATGCGCGTCCGGCTTGCCGTTGAACAGGCGTTCGGACAAGCGCCTGCCGGCGGCGACGGCCACCGGCGTCAGGTCAATGCGGCCCGTAATGTCCCCCACGGCGTAAATGCCGGGCGTGCTGGTGTTCTGGTACTTGTCTACCTGAATGTGGCCGGTGCCGTTGAGCGCCACGCCCGCCGCTTCCAGCCCCAGGCCGGAGGTGTCCGGTTTGCGGCCGATGGCCCAGACCACGCAGTCGATGACGTGGCTCTGGCCATTGTCGAGTTGCAGGGTCAGGCTGCCGTCCGCGTTCTTGACGATGGCCCTGGGGGCCGCGTGCCGGTGCAGCGTTGGCCCGTCGGCTTCCATCACCTGCACCAGGGTTTCGCACAGCATCGGGTCGAAGTGGCGCAGCGGCGTCTCATGGCGGATGAACAGGTGCGTCTGCGAGCCCAGGGCATGCAGCACGCCCGCCAGCTCCACCGCGATGTAGCCTGCGCCCACGACGGCGGTGCGCCTGGGCAGCGCCGGCAGCGCGAAGAACTGGTCGGAATCCCGCCCGTACTCCGCGCCCGGAATGCGCGGGCGGGCCGGCCGGGTGCCGGTGGCGATGAGGATGTGGTCGGCGGTCAGCCGCTCGCCATTGACTTCGACGGTGCGTGCATCGGACAGGCGGGCAAAGCCGTGGACGACGTCGACCTTGTTACGCGCCAGGCTGGCGTGGTACGAGGCGTGGATGCGTTCGATGTAGGCGCTGCGGTTGGCCAGCAGGCGCTCCCAATCGAAACGCTCCACGGTGGTATCGAAGCCATAGTCCGGGCCGTAGCGGTGGATGGCCTCGGCAATCTGCGCTGCGTACCACATGACCTTTTTCGGCACGCAGCCGACATTGACGCAGGTTCCGCCGATGGCCCCGGCCTCGATCAGCGCACAGGATTTGCCGTGCAAGGCTGCCCTGTTGGCGGAAGCGATGCCGCCGCTGCCACCCCCGATAACGATGTAGTCGTAGTGCTTCG
Source organism: Comamonas sp. (assembly GCA_019104825.1). Classification (GTDB taxonomy): domain Bacteria; phylum Pseudomonadota; class Gammaproteobacteria; order Burkholderiales; family Burkholderiaceae_C; genus Comamonas; species Comamonas nitrativorans. The sequence continues at coordinate 2,104 of JAHRXD010000168.1, read as the reverse complement.
TGCCCATGTGCGAACCTCCCCGTTCAAAACCTGGTGTTGCCGGATTGCATGCGCTGGCCGGCGCCAGCGGCATGGCTGCGATTGTCGGACGTAGACCTGCAAGGGCGCTGAAATGGGGCACTTTTCCGCTCCGCAGGGCAAGCGCACGCCCGGGGTTTGTAGCGGCTGCCCGCACAGCACCCGCATTCGTGTCATGCCACAACCGTGAACAGCTTCATAATCGAGAGTGCCTTCCGTTTATAAATAAAGGATTTCAGATAAAAAACCATCTTGAATCCTTTATTTGTCATCGGATAAAGCTCTCTTTTCTGTAATGCGTGCCCGATGGCTCGGCGTATCGCCAGGCACCGGGTGCCAGTCCCCGTCTATCGCTTGGAAGCCGACGGTATCTTCCGGGGTCTGGTGGCGGGCCGTAATTCGCTGACGATGACGCCAATGACGATAAAGGCACCGCCCAGCAAGGCCAGCGCCGGGAGCCGGTCGCCAGCCAGCCGCCCGACGACGCCGCCCCACACCGGCTCCCCGGCGTAGATGAGCGTGGCACGGGTCGGAGAGACCGATTTCTGCGCCCAGTTCATCGTCAATTGAATGATGGCGCTGGCCAGTCCCAGGCCTATTGCGGCGCACAGCCAGACCCATGAGAACGCTGGAACGGCTTCCCCGGCAACAGGCATCAGCAGCAGGGACAAGGCCCCGGCGACCAGCAGCTGCACGACGGTGACGCGGCGGCTATCGACCGATGTGGCATACCGGCTGATAAGAATGATTTCTGCGGCGATCGCCAGCGCCGAGGTCACGGTGGCGATCTCGCCGATGCTCAGGGAAATCGCCCCGGCCTGCGGCCCGGCCAGCAGGACAAGCCCGGCAAACGCGAATGCCACGCCCAGCCAGCTCATGAAATGCGGTGGCCGCCGCAGAATCACCCATTGCAAGAGCGGCACCATCGGCACGTACAGCGCCGTCAGGAACGCCGACTGGCTGCTCGAAATGGTTTGCAGTCCATACGTTTGCAGCCAGTAGCCCGCAAAGATCGCAACGCCGATCACCGATCCGGCCTTGACTTCGTGCCGCGTCAGCCCGCCCAAGCTCCCGCGAAACAATAGCGCCGTGATTGCCCCTGCAATGAGGAATCGAATCCCCACGAAGAACAGCGGGCCGGAGTGACGCATGGCCAGGTGGATGATCAGGAACGTCGTTCCCCAGACCATCGTGACAACGATGAGCGCCAGTTCCTGGCGGGACAAGGCAAAAGGAACCCGTGAAGGGCGCGAGTCGTTCATGGATGCGGTGACAGAAGAAATCAGCAAAAAAACGCCGCGCGGGATGCGTCCCTGCGCGGCGTTGGTAGGGGGCAGTGCGGTCTTTTAGAACGCGGGCACCACGGCGCCCTTGTATTTTTCTTCGATGAATTTCTTCACTTCGGGGCTGTGCAGGGCTTTCATCAGCTTGGCGATGTCGGCACCTTCGGCGCGGTCCTTGCGGGCAGCGACGATGTTGGTGTAGGGCGAATCAGCCCCTTCGATGAACAGCGCATCCTTGGTGGGGTTGAGCTTGGCTTCCATCGCGTAGTTGGTGTTGATCAGCGCCAGCTCCACATCGGCCAGGGCGCGGGGCAGCAGGGGGGCTTCCAGCTCCTTGAACTTGAGTTTCTTGGGGTTCTTCACGATGTCCAGGGGCGTGGGCGTCAGGCTGGCGGGGTCTTTCAGCTCGATCAGGCCCTGCTTGGCCAGCAGGATCAGGGCGCGGCCGCCGTTGGAGGGGTCGTTGGGGATGGCGACCGTTGCGCCGTCCTTCAGGTCAGCCACGGTCTTGACCTTGCTGGAGTAGGCACCGAAAGGCTCGACGTGCACCTTGCCGTTGGGTACGGTGACAAGGCTGCTCTTGCGGTCCTTGTTGTAGCTGTCCAGGTAGGGCTGATGCTGGAAGAAGTTGGCGTCGAGCTGCTTGTCTTCCACGGCGGCGTTGGGCTGCACGTAGTCGCTGAATTCCTTGACCTGCAGCTCAAGGCCCTGGGCTTTGAGCTGGGGCTTGATGAAGTTCAGGATTTCCGCATGGGGCACCGCAGTGGCGGCGACTTTCAGAACATCGGCGGCTTGGGCGGTGA
>JAHRXD010000151.1 GCA_019104825.1 Comamonas sp. | reverse complement strand
GCCAGCGTGCGAGCCGAGGGCGTGCAGGTGCAGGAAGTGCGCCTGGACGGCGCCCCCGCCGCCTTGGCCGAAATGTTTCGCGCGTATGGCCCCTACATGGCAGAAAAAATGTTGGAGGACTGGGCGCTCTACACCCTGACCGACGCCCAGCGCGAGCAATTGCGCACCCTGGATCTGACGGTGGGGGCATTGACGATCGGTGCCGACGGCCTGCATGTCGCCTTGCTGCCAAGGGCACTGCCGCCTGCGGCCTGAAGCGGCGGCAGCCTGCCGGCAAGGCGGCCATCAGCGACAATGGCCGCCTTGTTTTTCTCTCTCTAGCGCTGAAGCCGTATGTCCATCACCCAAGACTCCGCCGTCACCCTGCACTACACCGTGCATGAACTGCTGCCCAATGGCAGCGCCCTGAAACTGCTGGACAAAGGCCACATGGCCTACCTGCACGGCGGCTATGAAAATGTTTTTCCGAAAGTGGAAGCCGCCCTGGCCGGGAAAAATGCCGGCGACAGCGTGCAGGTAGAGCTGGCGGTGGAAGAGGCCTTCGGCCCCATCGACGACAGCCTCAAGCGCACCATCCCCAAGGGCGAATTTCCCCCCGGCGTGAAAGTCGGCGGCCAACTGCGCGGCACCAACGACCAGGGCGAGCCGCAGGTCTACAACGTGGTCAAGATCAAAGGCCCGGTGGTGCTGCTGGACGGCAACCACCCGCTGGCCGGCAAGGCGTTGCGCTTCCAGGCCACCGTGACCGAAGTGCGCCCGGCCACCACCGAAGAAATCGCCCACCGCCATGTGCATGGCGGGCATGGGCACCACCATTGAGTTTTTAACAGCCACTGCCCTTTGAATCACATAAAAAAATAGCTTCTACCGATTGAAAACGAAGGATTTCAGCGTGTTTTTCATATGAAATCCTTTATTTATCAGCGGTAGAAGCTATTTTTTTATAACAATCGCTCATGGCAATCCGGGCAATCGCTCTTGCTCCTGCTCCCAGCGCACATCGGCATACACCGCTGCCAGCGGCAAGGCCAGATCCACGCTATTCAGGTGGATGGTCTGCGCCCCTTCCAGCGGGTAGAGCAGCCAGCGCTCCCCCTCACTGGCTGCCGCCTGCGTGTCGCGCCGGAACAGCTCCACGCGCTGGCGCTCGGCATCAATCAGCAGATACTCCTGCAAGCTGGGCAAGCTGCGGTAAGCCGCAAATTTTTCCCCCCGGTCATACGCGCTGGTGCTGGGCGATAGCACTTCCACAATCAAGCTGGGGGCCGTTTTGAATTGGCGGTGCGCCTGGTCAGCCTGTGCGCAGGTAACGAACACGTCGGGGTAAAGATACGCATTGGCGGCATCCACCCGCAATTTCATGTCCGAGATAAACACCGAACACGGGCTGCCGCGCAAATGGGTGCGCAGGGCCATCGCCACATTGAGTGCAATCGTGACATGCGCCTCCGAAACGCCCGCCATCGCAAACACTTCGCCATTCAGGTATTCATGCTTTTCGGGCTGCTCCTCCTCCCAGGCCAGATAGGCGTCGGGGCTGAACAACGGCTCTTGGTAGGCAGGCAGACTCATGGCAAATTCCTTGGGCAATAGCGGGACATTGGTAGGGCAAGGATAGGCGAAAAAAGCAAATTGCCCGCAGGGGCGCGAAGTCGCGCCCCTGCCCCCCGATGCAGAGCGCATCCATCAGGGCGCAGCACCAATACCCCCCCAGCCGCCTCCCATCTGACTCGCCGTGACTGTCCGAGCGCAGCGCCCAAAGGGCGCGAAGCGAGTTCCACGGCGCAAAGCTGCGCAGCACGCCTTCTTTGCCTCCTTTCTTGCGCGTGCAAGAAAGGGTGTCGCCCGCCGGGGCGAGTCCCGGCCAGCGGCACTCAAATAAAAAATACAGTAATTATATTTACAGTGATGCCCGCGTAGGCAGGCATGGCATATAAAGGCTATTTTGCATTTAAAAATAACTGTATGTTTGTAGAAATAAAAAACCCTTTCGATAAAGAAAAGGTTTTTAAAGTAAGTATTATTAGCGATTAACGGCAGTTTGCAGGTAGCCAGCTGGCTTTTACCGTGCCTGTTGCGGCACCGGTACATACCCATTCGGTAATTGTGAAACCAGGAGCAGACAAGCGACAAAAGCGGCTGCGCTGGGGCATCCGGTGGCTCAGGCGCAGCTGGAGCGGTTGCGCCGGGTATGACGGGCTAGGGGGCAATCTTCTCCAGGCAATACCCCAGGCCCCGCACCGTGGCGATACGGATGGGGCCTTTTTCTATTTTCTTGCGCAGGCGGTGGATGTAGACCTCGATGGCGTTGTTGCTCACTTCCTCGCCCCATTCGCACAGGCGCTCGACCAGTTGTTCCTTGCTCACCAGCCGCCCGGCGCGTTGCAGCAGCACTTCCAGCAGGCCCAGCTCGCGGGCGGAGAGTTCGACCATCTTGCCGTCGATGGTGGCCACGCGCCCTGATTGGTCGTAGGTCAGCGGGCCGTGCTTGATGGTGCTGCTGGAGCTGCCCATGCCCCGGCGCGTGAGTGCCCGTACCCGTGCTTCCAGTTCCTGCAGGCTGAAGGGTTTGGCCATGTAGTCGTCCGCGCCCAGGTCCAGCCCTTTGACGCGCTCCTCGATGGCGTCGGCGGCGGTCAGGATCAGCACCGGCAGGCTGTCGCCCCGGCTGCGCAGGCGGCGCAGCACTTCCAGGCCGTGAATGCGCGGCAGGCCCAGGTCCAGGATCAGCAGGTCGAAATGGTTGTGCGTCAGCAAGGCGGTGTCGGCTTCGGCGCCATTGGCGACGTGATCGACCACGGCGCCGGAGTTTCTCAAGCTGCGCAACAGGCCGTCGGCCAGCACCTGGTCATCTTCTGCAATCAAAATGCGCATACTTATTGTCTCCTTACAAAAAACCGCGGGCGCAAGTGTAGGGGGCAAGCAGCGCCGCAGGGAATTGGGTCGGGCGGAAAAATGGGGCCAGGCGCAGAAGTTTTGTATCGTGTCAGCCACTAAAGTGACAAACTTGGTAAAAACCCGGGTTTGTTTTTCTGGACGCTGTCCAGCAGATGCGCCCTGGTTTTGACGGCTTGCCGCGGTGGACGGCCCTACAATGAAGGGTTCCGTACCTGCACTTTGGCAAGCGTTGGCCTAAATCCTTGGTTTTTCAGGCGTTCAGGTCAGGCTCTTCGGGCCATTTTTCCCCTTTTCTGTGGAGTTTCTCTCGTGTTCATTTCCTCTGCTTTTGCCCAAACCACCTCGGCTACCGGTGGCGACATGATGAGCCAGTTGAGCAGCATGCTGCCCCTGGTGCTGATGTTCGTTGCGCTGTACTTCATCATGATCCGCCCGCAGATGAAACGCCAGAAGGAACACCGCGCCATGGTCGAGGCCCTGGCCAAGGGCGATGAAGTGGCAACGGCCGGCGGCCTGCTGGGCCGTGTCGTGGATCTGGACGAGCAAAATCTGTTCGTTGAAATTGCCAGCGGCGTCAAGGTGCAGCTGCAGCGCCAGGCTGTCACCCAAGTTCTGCCCAAAGGCTCCTTGAAATAACTCTGGCTGCAGGGGCGCTGTCCTGCAGCGCACTGCAGGTCTTGACCCTTTTGCGCCACCATGAACCGTTACCCGCTTTGGAAGTACGCTATCTTAGGGATAGCGTTGCTCATCGGGGTGATTTTCACCCTGCCTAATTTTTTTGGCGAGGCGCCTGCCGTGCAGGTTTCGTCCGCCAAAGCCACCGTCAAAATCGATCTGACCACCTTGAAGCAGGTGGAAACGGCCTTGCAGGCTGCGGGCGTACCGCCCGACACCCTGGGCCTGGAAGGCGCTTCCGTGCGGGCACGTTTCACCACGCCCGACGAGCAGCTCAAGGCCAAGGACGTCATTGAAAAGGCGCTCATCGCCGACCCCACCGACCCGATGTATATCGTGGCGCTGAACCTGGTGCCGCGCACCCCGGCCTGGCTTTCGGCGCTGGGAGCGCAGCCCATGTACCTGGGGCTGGACTTGCGCGGCGGCGTGCATTTCATGTTGCAGGTGGACATGGAGGCGGCGCTGACGAAGAAGGCCGAGTCGCTGGCCGGCGACCTGCGCACCATGCTGCGCGACAAGGGCATTCGCCATGGCGGTATCAATCGGGATGGGCAAACGGTGGAAATCCGTTTGCGCACCGATGCCGACATTACCGCCACGCGCAACCTGATTGCCGACCAGTTGCCCGATCTGCAGGCCGAGGTGCTGGGCAGCGGCAGCGACCAGCGCATCCGCGCCAGCATCAAGCCTGAAGCCCTGCGCAAGGTGCAGGAGCAGGCGCTGAAACAGAACATCACCACCCTGCACAACCGGATCAACGAGCTGGGCGTGGCCGAGCCGGTGATCCAGCAGCAGGGGCTGGACCGCATCGTCGTGCAGCTGCCCGGCGTGCAGGACACGGCCAAGGCCAAGGACATCCTGGGCCGCACCGCCACGCTGGAGCTGCGCATGGTGGACGAGTCCACCGAAGGCCGTGCCGCCGAAATGGGCACCGGGCCGGTGCCGTTTGGCGCGGAGCGTTACCTGGATCGCAACGGCCAGGCCGTGATCGTGAAAAAGCAGGTCATCCTGACCGGCGAGAACCTGACCGATGCCCAGCCCGGCTTCGACAGCCAGACGCAGGAGCCGACCGTGAACCTGACACTGGATGCCAAGGGCGCCCGGGTGTTCAAGGACATTACGCGCGAGAGCATCGGCAAGCGCATGGCGATCATCCTGTTTGAAAAGGGCAAGGGCGAAGTCGTCACGGCGCCGGTGATCCGCAGCGAAATCGGCGGGGGCCGGGTACAGATCTCGGGCCGCATGACCACGATGGAGGCCAACGACACTTCGCTGCTGCTGCGGGCCGGTTCGCTGGCCGCGCCGATGGAGATCATCGAGGAATACACCATCGGCCCCAGCCTGGGCGCCGACAACATCCAGCGCGGTATCGACTCCGTGGTCTGGGGCATGGTGGCCATCGCCGTCTTCATGTGCGTGTATTACATGCTGTTCGGCGTGTTCTCGACCATCGCCCTGGGGGTGAACCTGCTGCTGCTGATGGCCATTTTGTCCATGCTGCAAGCCACGCTGACGCTGCCCGGCATTGCCGCCATGGCGCTGGCGCTGGGCGTGGCCATCGACTCGAACGTGCTGATCAACGAACGCATTCGCGAGGAGCTGCGCGGCGGCATGTCGCCCCAGGCGGCCATCCACGCCGGTTACGACCGCGCCTGGGCGACGATTCTGGACTCCAACCTGACCACGCTCATCGTCGGCTTGGCGCTGCTGGCCTTCGGCTCGGGCGTGGTGCGCGGCTTTGCCGTGGTGCATTGCATCGGCATTGCGACCAGCATGTTCTCGGCCGTGTTCTTCTCGCGCGGGCTGGTGAACCTGTGGTACGGCGGGCGCAAGAAGCTCAAGGGCCTGGCCATCGGCCAGGTCTGGAAGCCCGAGGGCGAGGCCACAGAAACGCCGACAGCCTCTGCTGCTGCGGCCATTGTTTCCACGCCCCTGGCCGACCCGGGCCGCCCGCCCGTGGCTGAAACCCGATAAAGGAGGATGACATGGAGTTCTTCCGCATCCGCAAAGACATTCCCTTCATGAAATACGCGTTGATCTTCAACGTGATTTCGATCATTACCTTCGTCCTGGCCGTGTTCTTCCTGACCACGCGCGGGCTGCACCTGTCGGTGGAGTTCACGGGCGGCACCGTCATGGAAGTGACCTATGCCCAGGCGGCCGACCTGCCCAAGGTGCGCGAGTCGGTGAACGGCCTGGGCTACAAGGACGTGGTGGTGCAGAACTTCGGCACCTCGCGTGACGTGATGATCCGCCTGCCCGTGCAAAAGGGCGTGACCTCGGCCCAGCAAAGCGAGCAGGTGCTGCAAACCCTCAAGGCGCAGGATGACAGCGTCACCCTGCGCCGCACCGAGTTCGTCGGCCCCCAGGTGGGCGAGGAACTGATGACCAACGGCATCCTGGCCCTGGTCGTGGTGCTGGTGGGCATCATCGTGTACCTGGCCTTCCGGTTTGAATGGAAGTTCGGCGTGGCGGCGGCGTTCGCCAACTTCCACGACGTGGTCATCATTCTGGGCTTTTTCGCCTTCTTCCAGTGGGAGTTCTCGCTCTCGGTGCTGGCGGGGGTGCTGGCCGTGCTGGGGTATTCGGTGAACGAATCGGTGGTGGTGTTCGACCGTATCCGCGAGAAATTCCGCAAGACCCGCTCCATCAGCACGCCGGACGTGATCAACCACGCCATCACCTCGACGATGAGCCGCACCATCATCACCCACGCCTCGACCGAGGCCGTGGTGCTGGCCATGTTCTTCTTCGGCGGCCCCAGCCTGCACTACTTTGCGCTGGCGCTGACCATCGGCATTCTGTTCGGCATTTATTCCTCCGTCTTCGTGGGTTCGGCCATCGTCATGTGGCTGGGCGTCAAGCGCGAGGATCTGGTCAAGACCACCAGGAAAGACCACGATCCGAACGACCCCAATGCGGGGGCGGTGGTGTAATCGCCATCTATAAAAAAAGAGCTGCTACCGCAGGTATTTAAAGGATTTCAGGTATAAAACAGCCTGAAATTCAATGAATACCATCGGTAGCAGCTATTTTTTTATTTACCTTGGGGCGCTTTGGGGCTGGCACAAAAAAACAACCCCGCCGGGCGATGCCTGACGGGGTTGTGTTGTGCCAGCAGCCGTGCTGCGGCGCTTATGCCTTCTTGAGCAGACCTTGCAGCAAACGGCCCATTTCAGAAGGGTTGCGGGTGATGGTGAAACCGCACTCTTCCATGATGGCCAGCTTGGCGTCTGCCGTGTCGGCACCGCCAGAGATCAAGGCACCGGCGTGGCCCATGCGCTTGCCAGCGGGGGCGGTCACACCGGCGATGAAGCCGACGATGGGCTTCTGCATGTTGGCCTTGCACCACTGGGCGGCTTCGGCTTCATCGGGGCCGCCGATTTCGCCGATCATGATCACGGCGTCGGTATCGGGGTCGTCGTTGAAGGCACGCATCACGTCGATGTGCTTCAGGCCGTTGATCGGGTCGCCGCCGATGCCGACTGCGGACGATTGGCCGATGCCCAGTTCGGACAGCTGGGCCACGGCTTCATAGGTCAGCGTGCCGGAGCGCGACACCACGCCGATGCGGCCCTTGCGGTGAATGTGGCCGGGCATGATGCCGATCTTGATTTCGTCGGGGGTGATCAGGCCGGGGCAGTTGGGGCCGAGCAGCAGGGTTTCCTTGCCGCCGGCAGCCACTTTGGCACGCATTTTGTTGCGCACTTCGAGCATGTCGCGCACGGGGATGCCTTCGGTGATGCAGATGGCCAGGTCCAGGTCGGCTTCGACCGCTTCCCAGATGGCGGCGGCAGCGCCTGCGGGCGGCACGTAGATGACCGAGACGGTAGCGCCGGTTTGTGCAGCGGCGTCTTTGACGGTGCCGTAGATTGGAATATCAAAGATTTTTTCGCCGGCTTTTTTGGGGTTCACGCCGGCGACAAAGCAGTTCTTGCCGTTGGCGTATTCCTGGCATTTTTCCGTGTGGAACTGGCCGGTCTTGCCGGTAATGCCCTGGGTGATGACTTTGGTGTCTTTATTGATAAAGATAGACATGGTTGCTCTTTCCTGGGCGGTTTACTTGACGGCGGCCACGATCTTGGTGGCAGCTTCGGCCATGGTGTCGGCAGCGATGATCGGCAGGCCACTGTCGGCCAGGATTTGCTTGCCCAGTTCTTCGTTGGTGCCCTTCATGCGCACGACCAGGGGCACGGACAGGTTCACGGCCTTGCAGGCGGTGACCACGCCGGTGGCGATGGTGTCGCAACGCATGATGCCGCCGAAGATGTTCACCAGGATGCCTTCGACCTTCTCGTTCTTGAGCATGATCTTGAAAGCTTCGGTCACTTTTTCAGCCGTTGCGCCGCCGCCCACGTCCAGGAAGTTGGCCGGTTCGCCGCCGAACAGCTTGATGGTGTCCATGGTGGCCATGGCCAGACCGGCGCCGTTCACCAGGCAGCCGATGTTGCCGTCCAGGCTGATGTAGGCCAGGTCGAACTTGCTGGCTTCGATTTCAGCGGGGTCTTCTTCGTCCAGGTCGCGCAGGGCCACGATGTCGGGGTGGCGGAACAGGGCGTTGGCGTCAAAGTTGAACTTGGCGTCCAGGGCCATCAGGTCGCCCTTGGAGTCGCAGTTCAGGGGGTTGATCTCGACCAGCGAAGCGTCGGTATCCATGTAGCACTTGTAGATGTTGGCAAACAGTGCAACCGCCTGGTCGATGGACTTGCCTTCCAGGCCGATGGCCGCAGCGACCTTG
>JAHRXD010000137.1 GCA_019104825.1 Comamonas sp. | reverse complement strand
GCTGTCAGAGGGTTTGCAGGAAGATCGGGCCTGCAAGCCGTGGGTCAGCGGTTGTTCCCCGCCTGAAACTAGTATTGGCACGGCGGGGGATTGCCAGCAAAGCGCGAGATTATAAGAAATTTTTCCATGCTTGGCAGCATGTGAATCGAGGGGAATGGCAATTCACGGTGTCTGCCGATGGTGGCGAGCCAGGTCGATCCGCTCCTGCACCGATGAAAACGCCAGGGTCAGCACCGTGCCGACGCCTGCACCCAGGGCGGTGTCGAGGATGCGGGCCAGGGCCATGTCGGCGGCTTCGCCGGGGACGGCCAAAGTGGTCATTAGGAGTGCCATGGGGGTGACGAAAATCTGCCCCAGGGCGTAATTCATGCCAATCGTCATTTCGGTGCAAATCTGTAGCACGGCCACGGCCAGCAGCAAAGTCCAGAACGAGGGGGCTGTGGACAGAAAGGCCCAGGCGATGGCGGCGCCCACCAGCGTGCCCAGCGTGCGTTGCCAGGCGCGGTGGATGGTGCCGGGCAGGTGCGCCCCTTGCTGCACGGCTACGGCACCGATGGCGGCCCATGCCGGGTGCGACCAGCCTGCGGCATACGCCAGGCCGGACGCCAATGCTGCGCACAGGGCGACGCGGAGGGCCTGCCGGGGCGCGTAACCGGGGGAGGGGGCTGCCACCACGCGGTGCTGCAGGGCCTCGGTGGGGGATGTTGGCAGGTCGCTGACATCACGCAGGTGATCGGTCAGCAGGCACAGCACCCAGGCAACAGCAACCCCCAGCGCGGTGGCGGCGCAGCGTTCCAGCAGCCATTGCGGGCTGGCCACCGGGCTGAGGGCGGCACTGGCGGCAAAAATGAAAATCACCGCGCCCGGAACACCGGTTTGCAGGCGGTGCGCCAGGGCGGCGATGACCCCCGTGATGGCGGCCAGCACCAGCAGCAGGGCCAGGGGCGGCAGGCCCAGCCAGGACAGCCAGGACAGCCAGGACAGCACCACTACCGGCCCGAGCAGGAGGGCACCGGCGATCAGCACGATGCGTCGGCGCTGCACGACCGTGGCGGAGCGTCCGAACAGCGCCGCCAGCGCTCCCAGACAGGCAAACCCGAGGACGTGCTGCCAGGGGGAGGGGTGCAGGGCGGCCGCGATCAGCACCACTGCCAGGGCCACCTGGGTTCCGGCAATGGTGGCGTTGCGCAGGGAGGGCGGCCGGTGGATGGTGGTCAGGCTCTCCCGTAGCCGGGCCGGAGCCAGCAGCAGGCGCAGGGCCAGGCGGTAGGACGCCGCGCGTCGCGGGGATCGGGCCATGGGATCAGCCTTTCGGCTGGGCGGCGGCAATCCGCGCCTCGATGCGGTCAAAGGCCTGCAGCATCCATTGCGCAGCCTGGGGCTCCAGATCGACGAGCAAGGCGTCTTCGATGGCGGTCAGGCGCTGGCGTACTTCGGTGGCGGTCTGGCGGCCTTGCGGGGTCAGGTAGATCAGTTTGATCCGCCGGTCGCTGGCGTGTGCCTGGCGTTCGATCAGCCCCTGGGCGACCAGCATGTCCAGCAGGCGCACCAGGCTGGAGCCTTCCAGCCCGATGGCGGCAGCCAGCTCGGTTTGCGACAGGCCGTCGCCCAGGCGCAGCAAGTGCATCAGCGGCGTCCAGGCAGCGTCGCTCAGGCCGTTGGTGGCCAATTGCGTGTCCAGTGTTTTACGCCAGCGCCGGCCCAGGCCGACCAGGCGCACGCCCAGCAGGCGTTTGGGGTCGGCGTAGGCGGCAGGGGGGATGGCTGGAATGGTTTTGTGCATAAATAAATTATATTGAAATGGTTTGAATACAAACCATCAGGGGTTCATACCCCCGTGCCTTTTGCTGCATACTGCCTGCCCTCACGATAACCAACAGGTGACGGATATGAATTTGAGTGAAGAACTCCTGGCGCAACTGCAAGGTGCCCCCCTGCAACAGATGGCACAGCAATTGGGTGCAGGCACCGACCAGGTGCAAAGTGCCCTCGGGCAGGCCCTGCCGGTGCTGTTTGGCGCGTTGGGGCAAAACGCGGCCCAGCCCCAGGGCGCGGCCGATTTGCTGGGCGCTTTGCTCAAAGACCATGGCGGCAGTGGCGCCCAGGGCCTGGGCGGCTTGCTCGGCGGACTGCTGGGCGCAGGCCGTGGCGGCAATGACGGGGCCGCGATTCTGGGGCACATGCTCGGCGGCGCCCGCAGCCAGGTGGAAAGCCAGCTGGGCCAGGCCTCGGGCCTGGGCGACAAAATCGGCCCGTTGCTGGCCATGGTGGCCCCGCTGGTGATGCAGTTCCTGAGCCAGCGTGCCCAGGGGGGCCATCTGGATGCCGGCGGCCTGGGTCAATTGCTCGGGCAGGAAAAGGCCAGCGTGCAGCAGCAGGGCGGTCTGGCCGGGGGGCTGCTGGGCAGCCTGCTCGACCAGAACGGCGACGGCAAGCTCGATGCCGGTGATTTGTTCAAGCTGGGGGCCAGCTTGCTGGGCAAGCGTTGATGCTATGAATATAAAAGCTTTTACCGCTGATGAATAAAGTATTTCAGGTAGAAAATCATCTGAAAATGTTGTTTCATCAGCGGTAAAAGCTATTTTTTTCTCCTCTCCTAGCACACCCTAAACTCACGCCCCATGCAATTGATCCTGGGTATTGAATCTTCCTGCGACGAAACCGGTGTGGCCCTGGTGCGCCTGCCTGCCGATGGCAGCCTGCCGCAACTGCTGGCCCATGGCCTGCACAGCCAGATTGCCATGCACCGTGCTTACGGCGGTGTGGTGCCGGAACTGGCCAGCCGCGACCATATCCGCCGGGTGCTGCCCTTGACCCGACAGGTGCTGGAGGATGCCGGCGCTGCCTTGCCCGATATCGACGTGGTGGCCTTTACCCGTGGCCCCGGTTTGGCCGGGGCGCTGCTGGTGGGGGCCGGGGCCGCCTGTGCCTTGGGTGCAGCGCTGGGCAAGCCGGTGCTGGGCATCCACCATCTGGAGGGGCATTTGCTTTCGCCCTTTCTGAGCAGCGATGCGCCGCAGTTTCCGTTTGTGGCGCTGCTGGTGTCGGGTGGGCATACCCAGCTCATGCGCGTCGATGGCGTGGGGCAGTACGCCATTCTGGGCGAGACCATCGACGATGCCGCTGGCGAGGCCTTCGACAAATCGGCCAAATTGCTGGGCCTGCCTTATCCCGGCGGGCCGGAGCTGGCCCGGCTGGCGCAGGACGGCAACCCCCAGGCGTTCAAGCTGCCGCGCCCGCTGCTGCACAGCGGCGATCTGGATTTTTCTTTTGCCGGGTTGAAAACGGCGGTGCTGACCCAGGCGAAAAAACTGGGCGGCGACCTGGCGGCGCACAAGGCCGATCTGGCCGCCAGCACCCAGGCGGCGATCGTGGAAGTGCTGGTCAAGAAAACGCTCAAGGCCGTGCAGCAGACCGGGATGCAGCGCCTGGTGGTGGCTGGCGGCGTCGGGGCCAACCGCCTGCTGCGCGAACAGTTGAACCAGGCCTGCATCCAGCGGGGCATCCGCGTGCATTACCCGGAGCTGCATCTGTGTACCGACAACGGCGCCATGATCGCCATGGCGGCGGCCATGCGCCTGCAAAGCGGGCAACAGCAGGCCGATTGCAGCTACGCTTTTGATGTCAAGCCGCGCTGGCCATTGGACAGCATCTGCGCCGCCTGAATACACCCCCGGGGCGGCCTACAGCCCCAGTTGCCCGGCGATTCTGACCAGTTCGGCCAGCGAACCCGCCTGCATCTTGCGCATGGCATGGGCGCGGCGCACCTTTACCGTGACCTCGCTGACGCTCAGTTGCGCGGCAATCTGCTTGTTCAGCCAGCCTTGCACGACGTAGCGCACCACTTCCTGTTCGCCAGGAGAGAGCGCAGCCCAGCGGGCTTGCAATGCGGCGGCGTGGGCGGCGCTGCTGCGCCGTGCGCGGTCTTTCTCGATACCGCTGTGGATGGCGTCGAGCAGGCTTTGCTCCCGAAACGGCTTGGCAAGAAATTCGATGGCGCCGTTCTTCATCGCTTCGACGCCCATGGCGATGTCGCCGTGGCCGGTAATGAAGATCACCGGCAGTTCGATGCCTTGTCCGGCCATCTGGCGATGGAAATCCATGCCGCTTTGCCCGGGCATGCGCACGTCCAGAATCAGGCAGCCCGGAGCATCTGCCAGCGGATGGGCCAGAAATTCTCTGGTCGAGCCGAAGGCCAGGGCTTTCAGCCCGATGGAGGCCAGCAGGTCTTCCAGTGCGGCGCGGATGGATGCGTCGTCATCCACGATGTAGACGACCGGGTTGTCGGCGGTCGGTTGAGCATTCGCGGTCATTGGGGCGCCTTCTGCAGGAGGCCTGGCACGGTGAAGCGCAGGACAGCCCCGCCGCCTTCACGCGGGTATGCCTCTATCTGGCCGCCATTGACTTCGACGATGGCACGGCTGATGCTCAGGCCGACACCGATGCCGTGCGGTTTGGTGGTCCAGAACGCTTCGAACAGGCGCTCGTGCATTTCCGGGGGAAAGCCCTCGCCCGAGTCGGCCACGGCAATCGTCACGGTGCCGTCGCTGGCTGCCGAGCTGATCTGCAACACGCGTGAGTGCGCCGGCATGGCGGACATGGCCTCGATGGCATTCAGCACCAGGTTGCCGATCACCTGCTGTATCTGCACCCGGTCTGCGTGTGCGTGCGGAAGGTGGGGAGACAGGTCGGTTTTCAGAACAATGCCGTTGCGGTCGATCTCGGCCTGCGCCAAGGCGATCACTTCCAGAATGGCCTGGTTCAGGTCGAACGCACTTTTGTGCGCAGGCGCTCCCCTGGTGAGGCTGCGCACGCGGACGATGATGCTGCTGGCGCGGTCGGCACTGTCCAGTATCCGGGCCAGCGCCTGGCGTGCCTTGTCCAGGTTCGGCGGCTCCTGCGCCAGCCAGCGCTGGCAGGCATGGCCGCTGGTGACGATGGCGGTCAGCGGCTGGTTGACCTCGTGCGCGATGGAGGTGGTCAGGCCTTCCAGGCTTTTTACGCGTGCCATGCGCATCAGCTGCGCCTGGGCCAGGTGGGCGGCGGTTCGGGCCGCTTGCATCGTGATGACCAGGTAAGCCGTCATGACGATGGCCGCGATGCTGATGCCGGTATTGATTAGGCCCGCATGAAAATCGCCATGCGGCGTCAGCCAGAAGCTCAATACCGTCAGACCGATGCAGGCCACCGTGAGTACGGCCAGCCCGCTGCGGCCCAGGGCACGCGCCGCGATCAGAATCACGATGGCATAGAACACGGCAGCAGCCACCTCGTAGCTTGTGCCGGTATCCGCCACGAAGATGGCCGCCATGGCGATGCCGATGGCGGCAAATTGCAGAATGGACAGGACGCGGGGCGGGAGGCGCATGGGTCAGCCTTCGCTGAAGTGAATGGCGTTCATTTCCCGGATTCTCTTTTTCTTCAATGCAAGCGATCTTGCCACCAGGATACCGCCCCATCATGACAAACGATGCGGCAAGCGCTTACCGCCTGAGCGAGACGCCCAGCGTCACGGTTCGTCGTGCCTGCCCGTCGATGCGCCGCCCCATCAGCAAGTCCATATCCAGGTCTTTGCGTCCGGCGCTCCAGCGCAGGCCCAACTGTGCGCCTGTCCGTTCGGCCTGGCGCGTCAGCACCTCGCCCATCAGCGTCAGCGAGTTGCTGACGGCCACTTCCAGTTGCGTTCCCGCAAAGCGCCGGTGCTGGCGTGCGCCGGTGCGTTCGTACAGCCATCCTGCATTGAAATGGGCCAGAACCCCGTCATGCAGCGCCAGCGATACCGGCACGACGATGCGGGCGGCATCGGTTCGGCCTGCACGGGCGTTGTGGGTGGCCGAACCGGCGATGCCGATGCCCAAGCCGGTTTCGACCGGCATGAGGTTGATTTTGATGGCCGGGCCGAAACCGGTCATGGTCTCGTTGCCCCAGGCCCGTTCGGCGGAAACGCCAAATTCGACGCGGGGCAGGGCCGTAAAAGTGCAGGCAGGAGCCAGGGTCGCCATGCCGCCTGCGGTATGCCGGTGGTGCGACACCCAGGTTTCCAGATGGCAGACGCCCGGTGTCTCGACGCCCGCATCGTCCACCAGATGGGCACCGCCGGCAGCCTGTGCCGTGGAGACGCAGGCCACCCCGATGCAGCAGGCCAGGGTGCCGCGCAGAAAGTGCAATGCAGTCATGTCAGCAGGTGCCCCATGAACAGGTAGGCAAGGCCAAAATAGACGAAGACGCCGATCAGATCCATGATGGACGTGATCAACGGCGCACTGAGGGTTGCGGGGTCGGTGCCCAGGCGCCGGGCGGCGAAGGGCAGCAGCGCACCGATCAGGCCGCCGAGCACCATGCAGATTCCCATGGACAGCCCGACGACCAGCAACACGTCCATCCCGACGCTCTTGCTGAACCAGGCCAGCACGGCTTCCAGCAGTCCGATCACCATGCCCAGGGCGAAGACCACGGGCAGCTCGCGCCGGATGACGAACCAGAGATCGCGCCAGCCCAGCCGCACCTCGCCCAGCGCCATGGCACGGATGACCAGGGTGGCGGACTGGCTGCCGGTGTTGCCGCCCGCGTCGATGATCGGGGCAATGAAGGCGGCCAGAATGATGATCTTTTCCAGCATTTCCTGTTGCGCCGCAACAAAGGTGCTGGTGAGAATGCCGAACACCGTCAGCAGGCTCAGCCAGAAGGCCCGGGTGCTGAAAATCTGCATGAAGCTCGACGTGCAGAAGCTCAAATCCGGGCTGCTGCTGGCCGGGACGCTGGTATCGAATGGCACCATCTGGCGCCCTTGTTCCGATTGGGCAGCATCCAGGGCCATGAGCGAGGACAGATCGTTGCGACGGGGGGGTGACGCGGGGCGGTGGCCGGTGACGGCAGCACGCAGGGCGCGTTGGAAGGCGTCGGTGGGGCGGGGTGTGCGAAACAGCATGAGATTCTCCTTGGGCACGCGGCCACGGAGGCATCTCACGCATTCAAGCGAGCGAGAACCTCGGGGCCGGCACCCGGTACGTCATTGCATTCATGGGGCGGTGGGGCAGGGGGTGGGGCGCAGACAGGCGCCAGCTCGGGTCGGGGTCCATATGCTCCTCCAGGTTGTGAAAACAGGCGGGCGTTGCCAGGTTGCTGTCGCCGTGCCCGGCTATCCGGCGACGGGGCGTATTGTTCCATCGGGGGAGGGCCAGTGCCAGCAGGCATTGGGGTCGCAGCGCTATACCAAGGTATACCGTGGCCCTGCCCGGCGGCTTTACCTTGCCTTCACATGGCAGGGGCCAAGCGGCTACACAGCAACGGCACAATCGGCGGATGGCTTTTTTGCTTTCTTCTTCTTTTTCTTCCCGTCCCCTGCTGCTTTCGGCCATTGCTGCGGCCACGCTGACCGCATGCAGCCATACCACGCCGCTGGCCCAGCAGGAGGTAGCCTTGCCCGTTCCGGCCCAGTGGCACAGCCCCGTGCCTGCGCACGCCGATGGCAGCCAAGGTCTGGCCCGATGGTGGCAAGGCTTTGGCGATGCGCAGATGGTGACGCTCATCGAACAGGCGCTGCAGGCCAATCCCAGCATCCTGAGTGCCCGGGCCGCCGTCGAGCAGGCCCGCGCCCAGGTGGATGTGCAAGGCGCAGCGCTGCTGCCCAGCCTGAGTGCCAGTGCCGGGGCGCGGCGCAGCAAGCAGGGTTTCAACGATGCGGGCAATAGCTACAACGCCGGCCTGGATGCCGGCTGGGAGCTGGATTTGTGGGGTCAGCGCCGCAACGCCGTGCGGGCCGGGGAACAGAACCTGGCGGCCAGCCAGGCCTCGCTTCATGCTGCGCACGTCAGCCTGTCTGCCGAGGTGGCGCTCAACTACATCCAGCTGCGCAGCCTGCAGGAACGCCTGCGCATTGCGCAGGGCAATCTGGCCCTGCAAGCCGAAACCGATGAAATGACCCGCTGGCGTGTGCAGGCCGGGCTGGCCGCCTCGCTCGATGCCGAGCAGGCCCGCCAGACCCTGGCGCAGACGGCGGCGCAAATCCCCAGCCTGCAGGCCAGCGTGGCCCAGGCCCAGCACGCCCTGGCCGTGCTGACGGGGCAGGAGCCTGCGGCGCTGATGGCCGATCTGGCCGCTGCTGCCCCGGTGCCACTGGCGCCGCAGGACTGGGCGTTGCGCCTGCCTGCCGACACCCTGCGCCAGCGCCCCGACGTGCAGGCGCAGGAGCACAAGGTGCAGGCGGCGCTGGCCAGCCTCTCGGCGCAGGAGCGGGCCAACTTTCCGACGCTGCGCCTGTCGGGCAGCCTGGGCGTAAGTGCGCTGACCGTGGGGGCGCTGACCAGCGGTGCTTCGGTGGCCCGCAGCATTGCGGCTGCGCTGGCGGCCCCCTTGTTCGACGGCGGTGCCAATCGGGCGCAGATTTCTGCACAAAAAGCGTCGGTAGAGCAGGCACGGCAGGCGTACCGTGCCAGTGTTTTGTCTGCCTTGCAGGAAGTCGAAGATGCGCTGGTGCAACTGCACGGCGATCAGCAGCGCCTGCAGCACCTGGCCACAGCGGCAGAGGCAGCGAGCAACGCCCAGGTGCTGGCCCAGCACCGCTATGACAGCGGGCTGATCGACTTCCGCACCGTGCTGGAGAGCCAGCGCAGCCTGCTGTCCAGCCAGGACAGCCTGGCCAGCGCCCAGGCCGCCATCAGTACCGACTTCGTCCAATTGTTCAAGGCCCTGGGCGGCGGCTGGCAGCCGCAGTCCCAGGACCTGGCCGCAGCCCCCTTGACCGAATAAAAGCAAAGAACCCCTGTCATGTCCAAGAAAAACACTTCTTCCGCCCAGGATGTGCAAGCCCTGCTGGGCGACAACCTGCAACGCCGCTGGTGGCAAAGCCCCACGGTGTGGACCGGCGCCGCCGCCCTGGTCATTGCGGCGGGCGGCTATGCCTGGTGGAGCGCCAAGGCCGCTGCCAATGCCAAACCGCTGTACGTCACCGAAGCCGTCAAGCGTGGCGATCTGGCCCTCACCGTCTCGGCCAACGGCACGCTGCAGCCGACACGCACGGTCAATATCGGGTCGGAGCTGTCCGGCACGGTGCGCAGAGTGCTGGTCGATGTGAACGACCGGATCAAAAAAGGCCAGGTGCTGGTGGAGCTGGACACCGACAAGCTCAACGCCCAATTGGGCCGTTCACGCGCCAGCCTGGCTTCGGCGCAGGCCGGTTTCGGGCAGGCCCAGGCCACCTTGCGCGAAGCGCAGGTGAACATGCAGCGGCTGCAGGAGGTGCAGCGCATCTCCGGCGGCAAGCTGCCTTCAGCAGCGGAGATGGATACCGCCCAGGCGGCCCTGGACAAAGCCAGGGCGGGCGTGGAGTCGGCCAAGGCCTCGGTGGCCGATGCCCAGGCTTCGCTGGTGACGACGGAAACCGATTTGTCCAAGGCCGCCATCAAGTCCCCCATTGACGGCGTGGTGCTGGCGCGTTCGGTCGATCCGGGCAATGCGGTGGCCGCTTCGCTGCAGGCCGTGACCCTGTTCATGGTGGCCGAGGATTTGACCAGGCTGCGCCTGGAAGTCGCCGTCGATGAGGCGGACGTGGGCAGCGTCCAGCAGGGGCAGCAGGCCAGTTTTACCGTCAGCGCGTATCCGGCCCGCAACTACCCGGCCCAGGTCACCCGGGTGGATTACGGCGCGACCAAAACCGACAACGTGGTGACCTATGTGGCCCGCCTGGATGTGGCCAATGAGGATTTGAGCCTGCGCCCCGGCATGACGGCCAGTGCCACCATCAATGCCACGCAGCGCACCGACGTGCTGCTGGTGCCCAATGCCGCGCTGCGCTTCACCCCGACCGAGGCGGGCGGGCGAGCAAAGGGCGCCGCAGCGGGCAAACCGCCCCAGGGCGGCGGGCTGGTCGATCAGATCATGCCGCGCGGCCCCATGCGCAGCCGCAACCCTGGCGGCGCCCGGGAAAACAACAGTGCCGGGCAGGAGCGCAAGCTGTGGGTGCTGCGCCAGGGCAATGCCCAGCCTGAAATGGTGCCGGTGCGCACCGGCCTGTCCGATGGCCGCATGACCGAAATCATGGTGCGCGGCGAGGCCTTGAAAGAGGGCGATCAGGTCATCACCGATCAGCGCAGCAGCGGGGCCGGGGCATGAGCGCAGACGCCATTCCCCTGATCCGCCTGCGCGGCGTCACGAAAACCTATGGCCAGGGTGCTCTGGCCTTCCAGGCCCTCAAGGGCGTCGATCTGGACATTGCTCAGGGCGATTTCGTCGCCATCATGGGCCCCAGCGGGTCGGGCAAGTCCACGGCGATGAACACCCTGGGCTGCCTGGATCGCCCCACCACCGGGGAGTATTTGTTCAAGGGCGTGCCGGTGCAGGGGCTGGACCGGGACGAACGCGCCCGGCTGCGCCGGCGCTACTTCGGTTTCGTCTTCCAGGGCTTTCACCTGCTGCCGCGCACCAGCGCCCAGGAGAACGTGGAACTGCCGCTGCTCTACCGGGGGGAAACTACCGCCCAGCGCCATGCGGCGGCACAAAAGGCGCTGGCAGCCGTGGGGCTGAACGGCTGGGAACACCACACCCCGGCGGAACTTTCCGGCGGCCAGCAGCAGCGCGTGGCCATTGCCCGGGCCATCGTCAGCAACCCCGTGGTGCTGCTGGCCGACGAACCCACCGGCAACCTGGACAGCCAGCGCAGCGCGGAAATCATGCAACTGCTCTGGCAGCTCAACCAGACCCAGGGCATTACCGTGCTGATGGTCACGCACGAGCCGGAAATGGCCGCCTACGCACGGCGCATCGTGCATTTCCGCGACGGCCTGCTCGACAGCGACCGGCCCAATACCCCGTTGCCGCTGCGCGGCAGCCAGGGCGACGGGCATGCTCCTGCGCTGCAGGAAAGCGTCGCGCAGGAGGTGCAGTAAATGCTGTGGAATACCATCTGGCTGGCGCTGCGCTCCATCCGGCGCAACCTGCTGCGCTCCTTCCTGACCATTCTGGGCATCGTGATCGGCGTCAGCGCCGTGATCACCATGGTGACTTTGGGCAATGGCGCCACGCAGGCGGTGCAAAACCAGATTGCCGGCCTGGGCAGCAATCTGCTGCAGGTGCGTGCCGGCCAGCGCATGGGGCCGGGCGCGGCGCCTGCACCGTCGTTCAAGGTGACGGACGCCACCACCATCGCCCAGCAGATCGGCGGCATTGCCGCCGTGGCCCCCGAGGCGCGATCGGCCGGCACGGTGGTGGCCAACGGGCGCAACTGGAACACTAGTTTCATCGGCAGCAGCAACGACTGGCTGGTGACCGGCAACTGGCAACTGGAGCAGGGCCGTGCCTTTTCCGAGCAGGAGCAACGCGCCGGCGCGGCGGTGTGCCTGATCGGCGCCACGTTGCACCGCGAGCTGTTCAACAACACCCCGGATATCCTGGGCGAGCAGCTGCGGCTCAAATCCTTTTCGTGCGAGATCGTCGGG
>JAHRXD010000205.1 GCA_019104825.1 Comamonas sp. | reverse complement strand
CGCAGGGCGATGATGTCCAGGCTGGGGTTGTCGTAGGGGCCGTTGAAGCGGATGGTGCCCTGCTCGATGTCCAGCGCCTGGCCCCAGGCGCGGTAACGGCCCCGATCGGTGTGGATTTCCCCGGTGACGCGCGGGCCGCCGCGCACGGTGAGCTGCCCGTTCAGGCGCGTGGTCAGGCCGTAGCCCTGCAGGGCGAAGTCGGGGCCGAGGTCCAGGGTAAGGTGGATGTCCGGCTTGAGCGCGGCGCGAACCGAGCCTTCCGGAGCCGGCTCGCGGGCGGCCTTGCGGGCTTCCTGCGCCTGGCGTTCGGCATCCTGCTGGCGCTGGGCGGCAGAGGTGACGTGGACGTCATCGTCCAGGCCGGGAGCCGATTCGTCGGCCAGCAGCAGGGCGGCGCGATTGACGGTCAGCGCCCCGCGCAGGCGCAGTTGCGCATCCTGCATCTGCGCTCGCAGGGTGCCGCTCAGGCCCATCTGCCGGTCGGCCCGGCTGAGTACCTGCAGGTCTTCGAACTGGGCCTGGATGTCCATGTGCAGGCCGTTGCCGCCCGCTGCCGGATCGTAGACGACAAAGCCGCTGCCACGCAGCTTGCCGCCCGCCTGCGGCGGCGGGGTGCGGTTGCCGCTTTGCCCCAGGACGCGGGCCTGGCCGTTGCCGCCGCCCTCCAGATAAAGCCGTTCGATATCCAGCCGGTTGCCGGCAAAGCGGGCCAGCAACTGGCCGTTTTTCAGATCCACCCCGTCGAGCAGGGAGGCAAGGCTCAGTTCCTCGGCCTGCAGCGTCCCCTTCCAGGTCGGGGCGCTGCGCGTGCCGCCCAGGATGACGTCGCCGCCAAAGCTGCCGGCCACGCGCCACCCCGGCGGGGCAAAAGAGGCCCAGACGCCGACGTTGGGCAGCAGCAGCTGCACCGATCCGCTCAGGGGCGCCTGCGCGGGCCAGCGCCAGCCCTGGGCGCCGTGCTGCAAGGGGCTGCGCACGTCGGCGTGGATGGTGCCGGCGCGTTCGGAGGCCCACAGCACCTGGGCACGCAGCTGGTTGCCAGCTTCCAGCCCCAGCTGCGCCTGGAAGTGCTGCAGGCGCACGCGCCGCCCCCGGTTGGGCTGGCGCTGGGTCTGGCGGGTGTCGGCAGCGCCGCTGCTGCGCACCACGGTGACGGGGGCGGCATCCTCGTCGGCGACGGCAATGCGCAGGTCGCCGCTCTCGCGCTCCAGCAGGACGTGCATTTGCGGCTTGCGGGCGCTGGTGTCGATGTTCCACTGCCCTTGCAGCACCAGATCGCCGCTGACGCCGGCGCGGGCCAGCACCGGGTCGTGCGGGGTGAACAGGTCGGCCCAGGCCAGGGGGATGCCGGTGATGCGGCCCCGGCTGCGCAGCGCGAGGGTGTCGGCGCCCAGGGTCAGCGGCTCCCACTGGATGTCGGCGCTGGCAACGCTGGCGGCGGCTTCCTGGGCACCGGCCGGAGGCGTCAGGGTCAAGCGGCCCGCACTGGCCTGGATGCGCCCGCCCTGCTGCTGGACGGTGACGGGTTCGGCCAGGGCCAGTTGCCAGTCGCCGCTGTCTGCCGCCGGGCGGGCACGCAGGGCAAGGGCTTCCCAGCGGGCGTGCCAGGACTGGGGCGTCCAGCCCGCTTGCAGGCGGGTGTCGATCTGCGCCTGCTGCTCGCCCTGGCGGGCCCGGGCGGTCAAACTGGCCTGGAGCTTGTCCAGCGGGCCGTTGAGTTGCAGGGCCAGATCATTGATTTCAGTAGCTGCTTGTGCAGGTGGTGCATAAATAATATGGGGTATTGTTGCTGAAAGCTTTATTTTCAGGTCGGTAGCAGCTATGGATTTTTCTGATTCCTGCACTGCTGCGGGTGCCGGGGGCAACACGCTGCCCCAGCCGCCTTGCCAGTGCAGTTGCGCATCGGCCCGGCCTTGCAGGGGCAAGGCGGCATCGGCCAGACCGGGCAGGCGGCCCAGCCAGGCCATCAGGCTGGCGGCATCGGCCAGCGTGGCGTGCAACTGCCCTTGGCCGTCGTGCTGGCCCAGGGTGCCGGTCAGTTCCGCAGTGGCCCCTGGCAGGGTCAGGCGCGTGGTTTTGGCGCTGGCAAGCTGCTGGCTGGCGTTGTCCCAGGCCAGGGCGGAGCTGTGCAGTTGGGCGCCCCAGGCCTGGATGGCAAGGTCGCGCACGTCAAGATGCGGCGCCTGCCAGCGGCCCTGGGCCTGGGCGCGTTCCAGGCCGGGTGTGGCGGGCCGGGCCTTGCCTTTGGCGGCGGTGTCGGCAATGTCCAGGGTGAAGTCGATGGCCTGATCGGCCGTGGCCTGGGCAGTGAACGTGCCGCCCAGCGCCTGCCGGGGCAGGCTGGCCAGCGCCCGCGCGGGGTTGAGGGCGTCCAGTTGCACCTGGGCATCGAGCGCCTGCGTCTGCGTGTCGAAGCGGCCCTGGGCCTGGAGCTGTCCGCCGTCCGACTTGCCGTTCTGGCCGGGCAGTTGCCATTGCAACTGGCCCAGCGTCCAGACGCTGCCGTCCAGGCTGGCCTGGGCCGTGAGCCGTTGCAGCGGCAGGGCGGCCTTGTCCCAGGCACCGGCCAGGGGGTTGCTGAAATCGGCCTGCACACCCCACACGCCCTGGGCGTTGGTGTCGATGCGCAATTGCCCGTTCAGGTCGGTGGGCGGCAGTTGGGGCGCGAACAGGGCCAGATCGACGTGCTGCAAGTCCACCTCGGCCCGGGGCAGCGGCTGCGGCTGCCAGGGGGCCAGGGTGGCGGCCACGTGGGCGGCCAGCGGGTTGGCGGCAGGGCCGTCGCTGCGGGCATCGGCCGTCAATTGCAATTGGGCATCCGGGCCGGCCAGGGTGCCCGCGAGCTGGGCGGTGGCCTGTAGTTGCAGCGGCTGCGCCAGTTCCAGCGCCGGGGCCAGGGTGGCTTGCACGCTGGCGTCCAGTTGCATGGGCGCTGCGCCCTGCAATTGCGCCTGGGCTTGCAGTTGCGCCTGCTGCGGGCCGTAGTTCAGGCCCAGCAGTTGCAGCCGGTGCTGCTGGCCGTCGTAGGCGTAGGTGGCATTCAGGTCACGCAGTTCGGCCTCGGGGCCGTCGTCCCAGGTCAGCAGGTCGATGCCCAGGGGCAGTTCGATGCGCAGCGGCAGCAACAAACTTTGCAACGGTTCGGCGGGGCTGTCGTCCGGGGGCGCGTCGGGGTTGGCGCGGTAGTGGACGGCGGCCAGGTGCAGTTGCCCGACCTGCAACTGGCGGCGCAGCAGCTGGCCCAGGTTCCAGGCGAGCGTCAGCTCTTTGATTTCGAGCTTGAAGCGCTCGGTGGACAGGCGCAGATCGGCAATTTCACCCCCGAAGCGCAGGCTGCCCCTGGCCCCTGCCACTTCCAGCGCATAGCCCTGGGGCAGCCAGCGCTGGGCCAGCGCCAGGGTTTGCGGCAGAGACTGGTCGCGCCCGCTCCACCACCACAGGCTGGTCAGGCCGGTGCCAAGCAGCACCGTCAGCAGGACGCCGGCGGCCAGCAGGCGGCGCAGCCAGCGGCGGCGCGGCGGTGCGGCAGGTTTGTCCGTGGAAACGACGGCGGGGGTGTCCAGCCCAGGTTCTTGGCGCTCGTGCATGGCAATCAGAAGGTAAAGCCCAGCCGCAGGTGCAGGCGGATTTTTTGGGTTTTGAAACCGTAGGCCAGATCGGCCTGCAGGGGGCCGACGGGGCTGTTCCAGCGGATGCCGGAACCGGCGCCGACAAAGACCTGCATCCCCTGCGCGGGCTCGTCGGTGACGCTGCCCGCGTCCATGAACACGGTGTGCTCCCAATCCTTGCGGTTGCCCGCCAGGACGATGGGGCGCTGCCATTCCACGCTGCCCGCCAGCATGTAGCGCCCGCCAATGCGCTGCGCGTTGTCGGTGCGGGCGCCGATGCTCTGGTAGCTGTAGCCGCGCACGGTGGTGTCGCCGCCCGAGAGGAACAGCAGGGTCAGCGGAATGTCCGCGCCCTTGCGGGCCGTCACCGCCCCGGCCTGCGCCCGCAGCGCCAGGCGGGAGCGGCGCTTGGTGGCGGCATCGCGCTCGCCCATGGGCTGGAAGTATTGCCAGCGCCCCAGCGCCCGGGTGAAGGGGGTGCGCTGCGGCGTCAGGGTGGTGCCCACACCCAGTTCGAACGCCAGGCCGTAGCCGCGCGTGGGGTTGGTCGGGTTGTTGAAGTAGCGCCCCGTCCAGCTGTAGTTGGCGGAAATGGCCGAGCTTTTCGGCGGGGCGTCGTCGCCCTGCGGGTTGGCCAGGTCGTAGCGCAGGAAGTACTGGCGGTCGATCTTGTCCTCGTTCTTGCCACGCCCGGCACTCAGGGCAATGCTGTTGGCCTGGTAGTCGGCCAGCTCGGCACGCTCCAGCTCGGCGCTGGTGAACCAGTTCCAGCCGCTGTCGTCGGGCAGGGAATACAGGCGGGTGGAGAGCAGCGGGTTCTTGCGGTTGAGTTGCAGCTTGCTTTGCGCCTGCCAGCCCAGGCCGGGGACGCGGTTGTGCGTATGGTCGATCGACAGGCGCGGCCCGGTATCGGTACTCAGGCCCACGCCGTAGACCCATTTCTGCAAGGGTGCCTCGCGCACCTGGGCCAGCACGGGCACTTGCACCTCGGCCTGGCCTTCGGGCATCTGCTCGGTCTGCAAGGTCAGAAAGACCGAGTCGTACAGCCCCGTGGCGGCCATGCGCTGCTGCACGTCCAGCAGGGTCGATTGGCGGTACTCCTGCCCCACCGGCAGGCGGGCGGCACGGGTGACGCCCGCAGCGTCGTAGCGCTGCCCGCCTTCGATCTCCAGGGGGCCGAAGCGCACCAGCGGGCCGGTGGCGTAATGGGCCTGCAATGCGGCCTGCTGCGTGTCGGCGTCGATATCGGCGCGGCTGGTGAGCAATTGCGCCGTGGGGTAGCGCTGCGCCTGCAGGCTGCGCAGGCCCTCGGCCTTGGCGCCGGCCCAGGCATCCTGGCTGAAGGGCTGGCCCACTTCCAGCGGCCAGTTGCGCTGCACCGCCTGGCGCTGCCAGCTGCCGGCTTTCTCGCCGTCCTGGGGGCTGGTGACCTGCACGTCCACGGCGGTGACGGTGGCCTGCTCGCCCGCATCCACCTTGATGTACACCACGGGCAGGTCGGAAGAATCCCTGGGCGGGTTGTGCAGCTCCAGCTCCACCGTGGGGGCAAAGTAGCCCAGGGTGGCCAGCAGCTTGCGGATGTCGGTATCGGCCACGCTGATCAGGCGCGTCAGCTCCTGGCGGCGCAGCCCTTCCAGTTCACGGTAGCGGTTCAGCTCCAGGTGCGCTGCAAGCAGGTCTTGCGCCTCCTTGGGCCGAGCGTGGATCTGCAATTCGAAATTGGGCTGGCCCGTGGCCGTAGCCGTGGGCTTGGTCAACAGGCCGCAACCGGCCAGCAGCACCGTCGCCAGCAGCAGGCCGAGGTGGGAGAAAAAACGCATAAGAACATGTTCACGATCTCGGCGCGAAGGGGTGCAGGATGCGGATCGGGATGGGCTGCTAGGCGAAAACCGCAGCCATAGCGGTGCTATGGCGAGGATTTGCAACGACGCAGAGCGCCCGAGACCGCGACTGCACACCCGCGTGGAGATCGTGAACACGTTCTAAGCCCTCACTTCGAGAGTTGGCGCATGCACGCCTCCAGCCCCTGCACCGTGAGCGGATACATCCTGCCGCCCACGAGCTGGTGGATGATGTCGATGCTCTGGCGGTACTGCCACACGCCTTCGGGTTCGGGGTTGATCCAGGCGTGCTGGGCAAAGGCCTCGGTCAGGCGCTGCAGCCAAACGGCGCCGGGTTCTTCGTTCATGTATTCCACACTGCCGCCGGGCTGCAAGATTTCGTAGGGGCTCATGGTGGCATCGCCCACAAAAATCAGTTTGTAGTCCTGGTTGTACTTGCGGATGATGTCCCAGGTGTCGAACTTCTCGGCAAAGCGGCGATGGTTGTTCTTCCAGACGAAGTCGTACACGCAGTTGTGGAAGTAATAGAACTCCAGGTGCTTGAACTCGGCCTTGGCGGCAGAGAACAGCTCCTCGACGCGCTGGATGTGGTCGTCCATGGTGCCGCCCACGTCCATCAGCAGCAGCACTTTGACGTTGTTGTGCCGCTCGGGAACCATCTGGATGTCCAGCCAGCCCGCATTGGCCGCCGTGCTGCGGATGGTGCCGGGCAAGTCCAGCTCCAGCTCGCCGCCCTGGCGGGCAAATTTACGCAGGCGGCGCAGCGCCACCTTGATATTGCGCGTGCCCAGCTCCTGCGTGTCGTCGTAATCGCGGTAGGCCCGCTGCTCCCACACCTTCACCGCGCTGCGGTTTTTGCCCGCCCCGCCGATGCGGATGCCCGCCGGGTTGTAGCCACCGTGCCCAAAGGGGCTGGTGCCGCCGGTGCCAATCCATTTGTTGCCCCCCTGGTGGCGTTCTTTTTGCTCTTCCAGGCGCTTTTTTAATGTCTCCATCAACTCGTCCCAGCCCATGGCCTCGATAGCGGCTTTTTCTTGCGGGGAAAGCTC
>JAHRXD010000117.1 GCA_019104825.1 Comamonas sp. | reverse complement strand
GGCGATGTCTGCGTCCACCTCGGGGTTGAGCGACACGGTATGGATAACCACGTGCACTTCGTTGTAGAAGCCTTCGGGGAACAGCGGGCGGATGGGGCGGTCGATCAGGCGGCTGGTCAGCGTCTCCAGCTCGGACGGCTTGGCTTCGCGCTTGAAGAAGCTGCCGGGGATCTTGCCGGCGGCGTAGGTCTTTTCGATGTAGTCCACGGTCAGGGGGAAGAAGTCCTGGCCGGGCTTGGCGTTCTTGGAAGCGACGACGGTGGCCAGCACCACGGTGTCGTCGATGTTCACCAGCACGGCGCCGCTGGCCTGGCGGGCGATTTCGCCGGTTTCCATGGTGACGGTGTGCTGGCCCCACTGGAAGGTTTTGGTGACTTTGTTGAACATGGTCATAACGATCAATCCTTTAAAAATAGCTGCTACCGCACGGGTAGCAAGGTTTTCAGGGTGATACAGATCGCGATGCCATTCCAGATCGGCGCTTGCAGCTATTGATTTGCAAGTACCGACGTGGAATGACACAGCTTCGCTCTGCAATCCCCCGATGAATGAAAAACAAAAACGCCTGCGCTGACCTTGGCCAGCGCAGGCATTCCTTACCGAGTCAAGTGCGCAGGCACTGTGCTTACTTGCGCAGGCCCAGCTTGGCGATCAGGGCGACGTAACGGTCGGCATCCTTGGCCTTGAGGTAGTCCAGCAGCTTGCGGCGACGGCTCACCATGCGCAGCAGGCCACGGCGACCGTGGTGGTCCTTGGCGTGCTGTTTGAAGTGGGGGGTCAGTTCGTTGATACGGGCGGTCAGCAGTGCGACTTGCACTTCCGGGCTACCGGTATCGTTTTCCGAGCGAGCGTTGGCTTTGACAACTTCAGCCTTCACAGAGGCAGCGATCATGGTATTTCCTTGGTATGAACGGGTGCGGCGCACCCTAATGACTTGCGCCAGGACTGGAAAGGCCCCGACGTGCGTTCTGCACCATGCAAAACCCGGTAATTCTAACACTTCCGTCCAATTTCCCCAAGGGGGCCGCGCCTTCATAGGGGTTCCCCCTGTTGTTTACAGTGTGTTACCCCTGCTAAAAACCCCGGCTTACTCTGGCACACCCGCCTGGTACAAAGGTGCTTACCCGCACCGATGACTCTCCCCCCACAAGGAGGCCCTCCCCATGAAAATCGCCACCCGCCTGACCCTGGGCTTTGCCTTGATCAGACTGCTGATCTGCCTGCAAGGGGCCGTGGCCCTGTACAAAAGCGCCGCCATCGGCCACGGCTTCAACCAGATCAGCGAGCAGGACATGCCCAATGTCTCCATGCTCAATGAAGTCGACGAGAACCGCCACATCATCGCCGAGGCCCTGCGCGATCTGCTGATCGTCAAGGGGCTGGAAGAGTACGACGCGCTCAAGCAGCAGATTTACGCCTCGCGCAAACGCATCGGCGAAGTGGTGCAGCAACTGCAAACCCGCATCACCGACACGGAAGGCCAGGCGCTGCTGCAGGCCGTACTGGCCCAGCGCCAGCAGTACGTGCAGGCCCAGGAACACCTCATCGGCCTGATGGACAAGGGCAACCAGGGCAGCGCCCGCAATTACCTGATGGACGAGGTGGGCGGCATCCTGCACGGCTACGGCGCAGCGATCGCCGCGCTCAAGACCCTGCAAAGCCAGCGCCTGAATGCCTCGGTCACCCAGGCCCATGCCGACATTACGGCCATCCAGAGCGGCGTCTGGCTCAGCATCGGGCTGGCCCTGGCCGCCGCGCTGCTGCTGGCCCGTTCCACCGTACTGGCCATCACCAAGCCGCTGCAGGAGGTGGTCGGCCTGTCCCGCGCCGTGGCAGCGGGCCAGCTGCGCGAGCGCCCGCCCGTGGCCGGCACCAATGAAACCGCCCTGCTGCTGCAGGCGCAGCAGGAAATGGTCGGGGGACTGCGCCAGGTCGTCACGCAGGTGCGCAGCGGCTCGGAAAGCGTGGCCGGGGCCAGCGCGGAAATCGCCCAGGCGAATCTGGATCTGAGCAGCCGCACCGAACAGCAGGCCAGCGCCCTGCAGCAGACCGCCGCCTCGATGGAGCAACTGAGCAGCACCGTGCGCCACAACGCCGACAACGCACAGCAGGCCAACCAGCTTGCACAGTCCGCCTCGCAGGTGGCCGAGCGCGGCGGCGAAGTAGTGCAGGAAGTGGTCGGCACCATGCAGGAGATCGCCACCAGCTCCGAGCGCATGGCCAACATCATCGGCGTGATCGACGGCATCGCCTTCCAGACCAACATCCTGGCGCTGAACGCTGCCGTCGAGGCCGCCCGTGCGGGCGAACAGGGCCGAGGCTTTGCCGTGGTCGCCAGCGAGGTGCGCAGCCTGGCCGGGCGCAGCGCCGAAGCCGCCAAGGAGATCAAGCAGCTGATCGACAACAGCGTGCAGCGCGTGCAGACCGGCACCGCCCAGGCCGGCCGCGCCGGGGCCACCATGCAGGAGGTGGTCGAAGCCATTCGCCGCGTCACCACGCTGATGGGGGAAATCAGCACCGCCACCCGCCAGCAAAGCCAGGGCGTGACCGAGGTCGGCGCGGCCATCAGCCAGATGGACCAAATGACCCAGCAGAACGCCGCCCTGGTCGAGGAAATGGCCGCTGCCGCCAGCAGCCTGCAAAGCCAGGCGCAGACGCTGGTGCAATCCGTCAGCATCTTCGACCTGGGGCACGGCGCGACGGCGCTGGAACCTGCCCCGGCAGCGCGTTTGCAACTGGCTTGAGCGGCAGGTTTGCCGCCCGGCAAACAGGAAGCTTAAAAAAATAGCTGCTTCCGCAGATAAATAAACGATTTCAAGTATAAAACTGTCTGAAACTGGCTATTTATCTGCGGAAGCAGCTATTTTTATTGCATCGTTTTACTTGCGTTGCCACACCGCCGCAAAAAAGCCATCGACCTGATGGGTATGCGGCCACAGGCGCACGTATTGCGTACCGGTGGCGCCGCCTGCGCACAGGCTGGCGGCATTCTCCACCTTCAGCTGCGCCAGGGTGTCGCCCGCATCCAGCGCCACGAAATCGGGGTGGGCCTGCTGGAAGGCTTCGGCAATGCGTTCGTTTTCCTCGGGCAGCATGGAGCAGGTGGCGTAGACCAGACGGCCACCGCTTTTCACCAGACGGGCGGCGCTGTCCAAGATGGCGGTCTGCTTGGCCGTGAGTTCGGCGACGGACTGCGCGTTTTGCCGCCATTTCAGGTCGGGGTTGCGGCGCAGGGTGCCCAGGCCGGAACAGGGGGCATCGACCAGCACGCGGTCGATCTTGCCGGCCAGGCGCTTGACGCGCTCGTCGCGCTCGTGCGCCAGGGCGGCGGGGTGGACGTTCGACAGGCCCGAACGCGCCAGCCGGGGCTTGAGGGCTTCGAGGCGGTGGGCCGACACGTCGAAGGCATACAAACGGCCCGTGTTGCGCATCTGCGCCCCGATGGCCAGGGTCTTGCCGCCCGCACCGGCGCAGAAGTCCACCACCATCTCGCCGCGCTTGGCGTCCAGCAGCAGGGCCAGCAGTTGCGAACCTTCGTCCTGCACTTCGATGCGGCCTTGCTGGAAGGCGTCCAGCCGGGTCAGCGCGGGTTTTTCCTGAACGCGCAGGCCCCAGGGGGAGTACGGCGTGGCCTCTGCCGCAATGCCTTCCGCGGCCAGTTCCTTGATGACGGCTTCACGCTTGGCGTTGAGGGTATTGACGCGCAAATCCAGCGGCGCGGCTGCGAGCAGGCTGGCGGCCAGCGCGTCGAACTGTTCGCCCACCTGGGCTTGCAGCGCCTCGGCCAGCCATTGGGGCAGGTTGTGGCGGTGCTGGGGCAGCAGGTCGGCGGTCTGCACGGCGTCGCACTCTTGCAGCCAGGTTTTTTCTGCGGGGTTCAGGGCCGCTTGCAGCAGGGTGCGCGGGCCGGCAAAACCCAGGATCGCCAGGCGGCGCTCCCGCGCCCCGCTGCCGGAGCGGGCCAGGGCTTCGAAGCGCAACTTGTGACGCAGCACGGTGTAGGCGGTTTCCGCCAGCGTGGCGCGTTCGCGCGGGCCAAGGTTGCGGTGCTGGCGGAAGAAGCGCGAGACGACGCTGTCCGCCGGGTGTTGCAGCAGCATGACTTGCTGCACCAGTTCGGCGCAGGCTTCCAGAAGGGCTTTGGGGTGCATAGCGGTTTTTTTAGATGTTTTTGATGAAGTTGCACACGGCACGCGGGTAGATGACGTGTTCCTGCGTCAGCACGCGGGCAGCCAGGGTGTCGGCGGTGTCGTCGGGCAGCACGGGCACCACGGCCTGTTCCAGGATGGGGCCGTCGTCCAGTTCCTGCGTGACGACGTGGACGGTGCAGCCGGCAAACTTGCAGCCCGCGTCAATGGCACGTTGGTGGGTGTGCAGGCCGGTGAAGGCGGGCAGCAGCGAGGGGTGGATATTCAGCAGCCGCCCGGCAAAGTGGGCGACGAAGCCGGGCGTCAGAATGCGCATGAAACCGGCCAGCACCACCAGCGCCGGCTGGTACTGGTCGATCAACTGCGCCAGGGCAGCATCGAAATCCTCGCGGCTGGCAAAGGCTTTGTGGTCCAGCACGGCGGTGGCGATGCCGTTGTCCTGCGCAAATTGCAGCCCCTTGGCGTCGGCCTTGTTGCTGATCACGGCGGCAATACGGGCGCCATACTGCCCGGCCCAGTCGCCCTGCTGGGCCGCACGCACAATAGCGGCCATGTTCGAGCCGCTGCCTGAGATGAGAATCACGATGTTTTTCATAGAGGGCGCGATTATCCCTGCCCCATCCCATTTCGCCACCTGCCATGCCTTTTGACCACCAAAACACCCCCCTGAGCGCCGAACAGGCCCGCGTCCTGGCCACGCTGCTGGAAAAGCAGCGCACCGTGCCGGACAGCTATCCGCTGACGCTGAACAGCCTGCTGTCCGGCTGCAACCAGAAAACCAGCCGCGAGCCGCTGATGCAACTGACCGAGGCCGACGCCCTGGCCGCCCTGGATGCGCTGCGCGAGCGCCATCTGGTCATCGAGGTCAGCGGCCAACGCGCCATGCGCTGGGAACACAACTTCGAGCGCGTGCTGGGCGTGCCCAGCCAGGCCTCGGCCCTGCTGGGCCTGCTGATCTTGCGCGGCCCGCAAACCGCCGCCGAGCTGCGCACCAATGCCGAGCGCTGGCACCGCTTTGCCGATACCTCCTCGGTCGAAGCTTTTCTGGAAGAACTGCAAGAACGCAGCGCAGAGAAAGGCGGCCCGCTGGTGCAACTGCTGCCCAAGGCCCCCGGCGCCCGCGAGGCCCGCTGGGCGCAGCTGTTGTGCGGGGAGCCAATCCTGCCCGCAGCGGCTGCCGCCAGTCACGCCACCGCTGCTAGCGCCGCTGCCACTACCGGACTGGCCGACCTGACCGAACGTGTCACCCTGCTGGAAGCCCAGGTAGCGCAGTTGCAGCAGCGCCTGGATGCGCTGACCCGCTCCCTGGGCGACTGAGCCTGCGGGGCACGGCCTATACTGTGCGGTTTTGTTTTTTCATCCTCACAACTTCCCCCTGGCATGAAGATCTTCCTCGGCTACCGGCAGGCGGGCCTGGCCCCGGCCTGCGCCCTGACCATCGGCAACTTCGACGGCGTACACCGT
Organism: Comamonas sp.; assembly: GCA_019104825.1. Lineage (GTDB taxonomy): Bacteria > Pseudomonadota > Gammaproteobacteria > Burkholderiales > Burkholderiaceae_C > Comamonas > Comamonas nitrativorans. The sequence continues at coordinate 1,243 of JAHRXD010000117.1, read as the reverse complement.
GGGCATCAGGCCATGCTGGGATTGCTGCGGGCCGAAGCCGCCCAGCGCGGCCTGCCCAGTTGCGCGGTGACGTTCGAGCCGCACCCGCGCGACTACTTCGCCGGGGTGCTGGGCAAGCCGGAGCTGGCCCCGGCCAGGGTCGGCACGCTGCGCGACAAGCTGTCGCAACTGCGCGTCTGCGGGCTGGACCAGGTGGTGATCCTGCCCTTCAACCACGCGCTGGCCAGCCTGGCGCCCCAGGACTTCATCGACGAGGTGCTGCTGGACGGCCTGGGCGCCCGCTACGTGCTGGTGGGCGACGACTTCCGCTTTGGCGCCAAGCGGGCGGGCGATTACGCCCTGCTGGATGCCGCCGGGCAGGCCCAGGGCTTTGAAGTGGCCCGCATGAACAGCTACGAGGTGCATGGCCTGCGCGTTTCCAGCACCGAGGTCCGCGCCGCCCTGGCGGCCGGGCAGATGCAGGAGGCCGAGCGCCTGCTGGGCCGCCCCTACACCATCAGCGGCCACGTCGTGCATGGGCGCAAGCTGGGCCGCAGCCTGGCCGAGAGCGCCCCGGGCCTGGGCGACGGCTTTCGCACGCTGAACCTGCGCTTCGACCACTGGAAGCCTGCCGCCAGCGGCATCTTCGCCGTGCTGGTGCATGGCCTGACCGATGCGCCCCTGCCGGGCGTGGCCAACCTGGGCGTGCGCCCGTCGCTGGACCCCACCGACGTGAACGGCGGCCGCGTGCTGCTGGAGACGCATTGCCTGGACTGGCCGCAGCACCTGGGCGGCGATGGGGGCTACGGTAAAATCATCCGCGTGGAACTGCTGCACAAACTGCATGACGAGCTGAAGTACGACAGCCTGGATGCGCTCACCCAGGGCATCGCGCAAGACTGCGCCGATGCCCGCGCCTTTTTTGCCGGACAACTGTCCGCCGCCAGCGTGACCCCCGCGCAAACCCAGCGCCAGACGACGCGCGACCGAATTTGATGCCCGGCATCATCACCGCGACGGATTTCCACCGGCATCCCCGGTTTTCCCCCTGAATTTCCAGCCCAGGCCGCGCCCTGGGCTTTGCCTTGAAGCGAGAAAGATTTTTCATGTCCGAACAGCCCGCCCCGAAAAAAGCCAAGAACGCCCCGGAAAGCGCCTACCGCGCCACGCTGAACATGCCCGACACGCCCTTCCCCATGCGCGGCGACCTGCCCAAGCGCGAGCCCCAATGGGCCAAAGACTGGGACGAGCAAGGCATCTACAA
>JAHRXD010000089.1 GCA_019104825.1 Comamonas sp. | reverse complement strand
GCAGGGATGTCATGGCTTGGGTGGGGCGGGTGTGCGGGGCAGGGTGACGGTGAACAGGGCGCCGCCCAGCAGCGGGTCGCGGCCCACGGCAATGCTGCCGTGGTGCGCCTCGACGATGGAGCGGCAGATGGCCAGCCCCATGCCCATGCCGCCGGGCTGGGTGCTGAAAAAGGCGTCGAAAATCCGCGCCTGGTCTTCGGCGGGCACGCCGGGGCCGGTATCGGCCACGGCCAGGGTGAGGGCGCTGTCGGCCACGTCCAGGCGCACCTGCACTTGGGGGTGGGCTGCCTGCCCGCGTGCGGCCCAGGCCAGGGCGTTGCTGCACAGGTTGTGCAGCAGGTGTTCCAGCAGCAGGGCGTCGCCTTGCACCGGGGTGGGGGCGCTGGGCAGCAGTTGGTGGATGCGCAGCGCCTGCCCCTCTTGCGCGGCGTTGCAGGCGCGGCGGGCCAGGGCGTTCAGGTCGATGTGTTCCAGGTTCAGCTCGCGGCGGCGGGCAAAGGCGTTGACGCGTTGCAGCACGCTGCCGGCGCGTTCGGCCAACTGGGCCATGCGCTGCACCACGGGCTGCATGTCGGCCAGGGTGATGGTGGCGCTGTTCAGGCGGTTGAGCAGCCCGGTGGCGAAGCTGGACAGCGCCCCCAGCGGCTGGTTCAGCTCGTGCGCCAGGGTGGAGGCGACTTCGCCGACGGCCACCAGGCGCTCCGAGGCTTCGAGCTTTTCCTGCTGCAGCTGCGCCAGCTGCTGGGCGCGTTTGCGCTCGCTGATGTCGACGATGGAACTCATCCAGCCCAGTTGCACGCCGTGGCTGTCGCGCAGCGGTGCTTCGTGGATGAGGACGTCCACGCGCTGGCCGTTGCGGTGCTGGAACTGTACTTCGATGCCCTGGGGCCGGGTGCCCTGGCGGATGATGCGTTCATGCTCGTCGAAGATGCGCGGCACATGCTCGGCGGGCCAGTAGGGGAAGGGCGCCCGCTGGCCGATCAGCTCCTCGGCGGGGTAGCCCAGCATGGCGCAGAAGGCGGGGTTGACGTACAGCACCCGCCCCTGCATGTCCCAGGCCCGCATCCCGACGCTGGCCGACTGTTCCATGGCCGTGCGCAGGGCCACCTCGGCCTGCAGGCGCTGCTGCACCTGGCGGCGCTTGCGCAAGTCCTGGCGCAGTGCCAGCAGGCTGACCAGCATTCCCAGCAGGAACAAGAGCGCCACCAGGAAGAACACCCGGGGCACGGTGGAGCTGCGCGGCCCTTGCGGGACGACCTCCAGCAGCAAATCGGTGCCCGGCAGATTGATCGCGGTGTTGTAGCGGCCATCCGGGGCCGGCGGCGCGGCGGGCGCGGCATCGACCACCAGCCGCACGCTTTGCTGGGCCAGGAACCACGGCGGCAGCAGGGCGGCCAGGGCGTGTTCCATCGACACCGCCAGCACGTAGTTGCCCAGCAGGCGGCTGTCGTCGAAATAGGGCACGGCCAGCCAGACGGTGTCGCCCGCAATGCCGTGGGCGTTGCGCATCGGCCCGGCGTAGCTGGAGCGGCGCAGGCCGGTGGTGATGTCCAGCAGCGTGTCCAGCGCCTGCCGGTTGCTGGGGTGCAGGGCCATGTGTTCGCGCCACAGCGGGACATCGGCGTCGTGCCCCTGGCGGGCGGGCAGCCACGTCTGGGCGACGATGGTGTCCGGGCTGCGCCAGAGCAGGCCGACGGGCAGGTCATCGTCCAGGTAGGTGTCCTGGCCGGGGGCGGGCACCAGGGCGTCGGGGCCGTCCAGCGCGGCGCGGCGGGCCAGGCGGGCGGCATCGTCCTGCAGGCGGCGGAAGTGGAACAGCACGCTTTGCTCCAGCCACTGGGCGTCGGCCCCACGGCGGCGTTCTTCTTCCTCTTTCTCGAAATGGTCCAGGTACCAGGCCAGCGCCACCACGGTGGCGATGACCAGCGCGGCAAAGCCCATCATCCAGACGACGGCCCAGCGGCTGCGTTCGCTCAGGCGCTGGGTGTGCAGCAGGATGTAGTCCAGGGCGTCCGGCGAGTCCGGGGACTCCTGGGACACCTGCGATGGCGGAGGGACGGGGGGCACGGGGCAGACGGAATGGTCAAGCGAAAGGGACTGGCAATAATAGCGGGCTATGAATGACGCCAACCCGCTGCGCCGCCGCTGTTTGCAAGCCCTGGTTTGCGCCCCCTGGGTGCGCACGGCCTCGGCCCGGCCGCTGGTGCTGCGCCTGTCGCACGTCGTCAAGGAAGCAACGCCCAAAGGGGTGGCCCTGCAACAGTTCGCCCAGCAGCTCGACGCCGTCAGCAAGGGGCGTATGCAGGTGCAGATTTTTGCCAACGCCCGCCTCTACAGCGATCTGGACGAGATGCAGGCGCTGCAACTGGGCGCGGTGGACATGCTGGCGCCCTCGCTGTCCAAGTTCGGGCGCATCGGCTTTCCCGAGTTCGAACTGTTCGACCTGCCCTTTCTGTTCGAAACCCACGCCCAGGTGCATCGCACCATGCAGGGGCGGGTGGGACAGGCGCTGCTGGCGGCCTTGCAGCGCCAGCGGCTGGTGGGGCTGGGGTATCTGGACAACGGCTTCAAGCACATGAGCGCCAACCGCGCCCTGCTGGAGCCGCAGGACTTCGTCGGCCAGCGGATGCGGGTGCAAGGCTCGCGCGTGATTGCCCACCAGATGCGCGTGCTGGGGGCGCAGCCGGTGGAGCTGGACTTTGCCCAGACCCGCCGCGCCCTGGCGCTGGGCGTGGTCGACGGCACGGAGAACCCCGTCTCCAACTTCTGGACGCAGCAGATGCACGAGGCGCAGACCGACCTGAGCCTGACCCGCCACGGCTACCTGGGCTACTGCCTGGTCGTCCACCAGCGCTTCTGGCAGCACCTGCAGCCCCAGCAGCGCGGCTGGATGCAGCAGGCGCTGCGCGTGGCGCTGGACTGGGGCAATGCCATGGCCCAGCAGCAGAACGAGCGCGATCTGGCCGCACTCCGCGCCACCGGCGCAATCCGCATCCACCACCCCGGTGACCGGCAGCGCGAGCAGTTGCGCCAGGCGCTGCAACCGGTCTACGAGGGGCTGGCGCAGCGCATCGGCGGGCAGTGGGTGCAGGCGATGCTGAGAGACAGGGGTAAACCCTAGCTGTGGAACGCCACAGTTTGCAAGCGGCGGGGGCTTTCCTACATTGCGGGGCGTGTTGTTCACCCCATCATTCAAGGAGACCTGTTCCATGCAATTTCCCGTCAAACACGTCCTGGCCTGCGCCCTGCTGGCCTTTGGCGCCACTGTGGCCCATGCCCAGACCGTGATCAAGTTCAGTCACGTCGTGGCGCAAGACACGCCCAAGGGCAAGGCCGCCGAGTTCTTCGCCAAGAAGGCCGAGGAGCTGACCGGCGGCAAGGTGAAGGTGGAAGTCCACGCCAACAGCGCCCTCTACAAGGACAAGGAAGAGATGGAAGCCCTGCAACTGGGTGCGGTGCAGATGCTGGCCCCCTCGCTGGCCAAGTTCGGCCCCCTGGGCGTGAAGGAGTTCGAGGTGTTCGACCTGCCCTTCATCTTCGACAACCGCGACGACCTGCACAAAGTCACCACCGGCCCCGTGGGCCAGAAGCTGCTGGACAAGCTGCAAAAACGCGGCATCACCGGCCTGGCGTACTGGGACAACGGCTTCAAGGTGTTCTCCTCGAACAAGCCCATCCACAGCGTGGCCGACTACAAGGGGCAGAAGTACCGCATCCAGTCCTCGAAAGTGCTGGAGGCCGAAATCCGCGCCCTGGGTGGCATCCCGCAGGTGATCGCCTTCGGTGAAACCTACCAGGCGCTGCAAACCGGCGTGGTGGACGCCACCGAGAACCCCCCGTCCAACTTCTACACCCAGAAGATGCACGAGGTGCAGAAGCACCTCTCCATGACCAACCACGGCTACCTGGGCTATGCGGTGATCGTGAACAAGAAGTTCTGGGACGGCCTGGACGCCACCGTGCGCGGCCAGCTCGAAGAGGCCATGAAGCAGGCCACCGCCTACGCCAACCAGATCGCGCAGGACGAGAACGACCAGTCCCTGGAAGCGGTGAAGAAAAGCGGCAAGACCACCATCTACACCCCCACGGCCGAAGAGCGCAATGCCCTGAAGAAAGCGCTGGTGCCCGTGCACAAGCAGATGGAAAGCCGCATCGGCAAGGACGTCATCCAGGACGTGTACCAGGCCACCGGCTTTGACCCCAGCAAGCTCTAAACCCACCCCCTAAAGACAGCGGGCACCGCAGCCATGTTGCGGTGCCCGCTGTGCCAGGGGCGCACGGTACGTACGGTATGTACGGCCCGGCTTACCTGGGAGAAGTTGTCTCATGATGAAAATACTCGATCACCTGGAGGAGTGGCTCATCGCCTTTTTGATGGGCGCAGCCACCCTCATTGTTTTTATTGCGGTGCTGCACCGCTACAGCGCAGGCTTTGCCATACCGGGCCTGCAGGACTGGCTGCTGGGCATCAACATGACCTGGGCGCAGGAGCTGACGATCATCATGTTCGTCTGGATGGCCAAGTTCGGCGCGGCCTACGGCGTGCGCACCGGCATCCACGTCGGCGTGGACGTGGTCATCAACCGCATGGGCACGGCCAACCGCAACAAATTCATCATCTTCGGCCTGGCCGCCGGTGCGCTGTTCACCGGCATGGTGGCGGTCATGGGCGCCACCTTCGTCTGGGACAACGGGGCGCACTACGGCATCAGCGAGCTGCTGGGCATGAATGTGGACGACCTGATCGAAGGCCCGACCACCCCCGACCTGGAGTGGCCCACCTGGATCGTCTACAGCGCCATTCCCCTGGGCAGCAGCCTGATGTGCTTCCGCTTCCTGCAAGTGCTGGCGGCCTTCGTCCGCACCGGCGAGTTGCCGCACCACGACCATGGCCATGTCGATGGCCTGGATGAGGAGGTTGAAGAAGCCAGCCAGAGCCAGAAGGGAGACAAAGCATGAACGCGGCCATTATTTTTCTGATCCTCACGCTGCTGATGGTCTCCGGGATGCCGGTGTCCATCGCCCTGGGCCTGACGGTGCTGTCCTTTCTGTTCGGCTTTACTGAGGTGCCGCTGGAATCGGTGGCGCTCAAACTGTTCACCGGTATCGAGAAGTTCGAGATCATGGCGATCCCCTTCTTCATCCTGGCGGGCAACTTCCTCACCCACGGGGGCGTGGCCAAACGCATGATCAACTTCGCCACGGCGATGGTCGGCCACTGGCACGGCGGCCTGGGCCTGGGCGGCGTGCTGGCCTGCGCCCTGTTTGCGGCGGTGTCCGGCTCCAGCCCGGCGACGGTGGTGGCCATCGGCTCCATCCTGCTGCCGGCGATGGCCAGGGCGGGCTTTCCCAAGCGCTTTGGCGCGGGGGTCATCACCACCTCCGGGGCGCTGGGGATTCTGATTCCGCCGTCCATCGTGATGGTGATGTACGCCGTGGCGACCAACACCTCGGTCGGTGCGCTGTTCATGGCGGGCGTCGTGCCCGGCCTGCTGCTGGCCATGATCCTGGGCGGCGTGACCTGGTGGCGTGCCCGCAAGAACAACTACCCGCGCCTGCCCAAGGCCTCGTGGGCGCAGCGCTGGGATGCCTTCCGCAAATCCGCCTGGGGGCTGTTCCTGATCGTGGTGGTGATGGGCGGCATCTACAGCGGCATCTTCACCCCCACCGAGGCGGCCGCCATGAGCGCCGTGTACGCCTTCGTCGTGGCCGTGTTCATCTACAAGGACATGGGTCTGAAAGACGTGCCCAAGGTGCTGCTCAGTTCCGCCAACATGAGCGCTATGCTGCTCTACATCATCACCAACGCGGCGCTGTTCAGCTTCATCATGGCCAATGAAGGCATCCCGCAGGCCATGGCCGACTGGATGCTGGGCAACGGCCTGGGCGTGATCTCCTTCCTGCTGATGGTCAACGTCATCCTGCTGCTGGCGGGCAACTTCATGGAGCCGTCGTCGATCATGCTGATCTTCGCGCCCATCATGTTCCCCATCGCCATGCAGCTGGGCATCGACCCCATCCACCTGGGCATCCTGATGGTGGTGAACATGGAAGTGGGCATGTGCCACCCGCCCGTAGGCCTGAACCTGTACGTGGCCTCCGGCATCACCAAGATGGGCATCACCGAGCTGACCGTGGCCGTCTGGCCCTGGCTGCTGTCCATGCTGTGCTTCCTGGTGCTGGTCACCTACTGGCCCGGCCTGTCCCTGTGGCTGCCGCGTGCCTTGGGAATGATGTAAAGCAGAGCTTTTCACGCTGATGAACAAAGGGTTTCAGATAGAAAACTATCTGAAACCCTTTGTTTTAGCGCGGTAGCAGCTTCTTTTTTAAATGCTGCGTGCCCGTGCCGTGGGCGGGTACTTGGCGAAATACTGGCGGATGCCCTGCATGATGGCGTCGGCCAGCTTGGCCTGGTAGGCGGGGTTGCGCAGGCGCAGCTCCTCGTCGGGGTTGCTGATGAAGGCCGTCTCGATCAGCACGCTGGGGATGTCCGGCGCCTTCAGCACGGCAAAGCCCGCCTGCTCCACCTTGGGCTTGTGCAGCTTAGCAAAGCTGCCGATCTGCCCCAGCAACACGCTGCCCAGTTGCAGGCTGTCGCGGATTTGCGCGGTGGTGCTCATGTCCAGCAGGGCGTGCTGCACGGTTTTGTCCTTCTGGTTGCCCATGTTCAGGCCGCCGATCAGGTCGGCCTGGTTTTCCTTGTCGGCCAGCCAGCGGGCGGCGGTGCTGGAGGCACCCTTCTGGCTCAGGGCGAACACGCTGGCGCCGTTGGCCGAGGGCTTGGTGAACGCATCGGCGTGAATGCTGATGAACAGGTCGGCCTGCACGCGCCGCGCCTTGCTCACGCGCGTGGCCAGGGGAACGAAGAAGTCGCCATCGCGCGTCAGAAAGGCCCGCATCGGGTTGCCGTTGATGCGGCTGGCGTTGATGCGGTCGCGCACCAGGTGGGCGATTTTCAGCACCACGTCCTTCTCCCGCGTGCCGCGCGGGCCGATGGCGCCCGGGTCTTCCCCGCCGTGGCCGGGGTCCAGGGCGACGATGGGGTTGCGGTCGGTCTGGGTCGCCGCCGGACGGGTTTTGGGCGGCGCAGACCGGGTGGCGGGGGGGGATGCTGGGGCTTGTTCCGGGGCCGTGGCTACGGCGGCGGGCGGC